>PWHA01000256.1 GCA_003554685.1 Halanaerobiaceae bacterium | reverse complement strand
GAGCATCTCAAATCAGCAGATGGTGGAAATTGCTAAAGCAGTTCGCAAAGAAGCCCGGATTATTATTATGGATGAGCCAACTTCGTCTTTGACGCAAGACGAGGTAAAGGTATTATTTGATCTGATTGAAAGGTTAAAACAGGAACAGGTGGGGATAATTTTTATTTCCCATAAATTAGATGAAGTTAAGGAAGTTGCCGATAGGGTTACTGTCCTTAGAGATGGCAAACAGGTTACAACCGAGCAGTCCAATAATTTAAGTGAAGCTGAAATGGCCAACTTAATGGTTGGGCGGGAGCTTGAAGATATGTACCCTGATAAGGCAGATGTAACTAAAGAAAATATTATTTTTGAGGTAAAAAATCTTACTGTTCCAGGCTTTGTGGATTCTGCCAGTTTCCAGCTGAAAGAAAATGAAATTCTGGGTTTTGCTGGACTGGTTGGAGCTGGCAGAACTGAGCTGCTAGAAGGGGCTGTAGGTTTAAGAGATAAAACATCCGGGGAGATATATAAGAGGGATGAATTAATAATAATAGAAAATTATCTTGATGCTATTAAAAACAATATTGCCTATTTATCTGAAGATCGCAAAGGAAAAACTTTACTCACAGATAAAAAAACTATATTTAATCTGACTTTGCTGGCTCTAAAAAAATTCGCCTCTCCTTTTATTGATCATGAAAAAGAGTTAAATGCTTATAAAGAAGCTGAAGATCAGTTTGAAATTCAGGCCCCCCAGACAGATATGCTGGTGAGCAAGTTAAGTGGAGGAAATCAGCAAAAGCTGGGAGTAGCTAAACTGATGGAGATTGAACCGGAAATAATAATTTTTGATGAACCAACCCGCGGGATTGATGTGGGAACCAAACAGCAGATGTATAGCTTCATTAAAGAACTAACTGTTGAGAGAGGCAAATCATGCATAGTAATTTCATCTGAATTGCAGGAAATTATCGGGCTCTGCCACAGAGTGGTTGTTATGTGTGACGGAAGAATTACCGGAATACTAGAAGAAAAAAATATGAATGAAGAAACTATCATGCAGTATGCTACCGGTTTGAAGGGGGTTGTCTGATGAAGATAGCAAAGGCAATTGGACTTGAAAATTTTAAATTAGATTACTCAACATTTAAGGCCATAGGACCACTGGTTGCACTTGTATTTTTATTTATTTTAGCTACGATAATTAATCCGGCATTTTTATCAGCCGGCAATTTAAGAAATGTGCTGGCCAGGACTGCTTTTATCGGAATAATTGCTGTGGGTTCTACTTTTGTAATAGTAGCTGGGGGTATTGATCTTTCTGTCGGTTCTATGGCAGCTTTTATTTCAGGTGTGATGATCATTGCAATGAACAGTGTTGCAGGAACCCTGGGCTTTGGCATTCAGACTGTTCTGGTGGGAATGGCTGTTTCAGTTGGACTGGGGTTTCTGGCCGGCTCTTTCAATGGATTATTTGTTACCAAAGGGAAAATAGAACCCTTTATTGTCACGCTGGGTACCATGGGGATTTTCAGATCATTGGTAACCTATCTGGCTGACGGAGGAACACTATCTTTAGATTTTGGTATCAGAGCCACCTATCGCCCTGTCTATTATCGGCTGATTCTTGGGGTTCCAGTACCTGTAATTGTTTTTGCTCTAATAGCTATTATTTCTACAATTGTGCTCAACAAAACCAGTTTTGGCAGATATTGTCTGGCAATTGGCTCGAACTATGAAGTAGCTAAATATTCTGCAATCAATGTTTCCAGGATTAGAACTCTGACCTTTATAATTCAGGGTTTGTGTGTTGCTATAGCTACAATTCTTTATGTGCCGAGGCTGGGGGCAGCATCTTCTTCCACAGGTCTTATGTGGGAACTGGAGGCAATTGCCGCTGTAATAATTGGCGGCACAGCCCTTAAGGGAGGATATGGCAGAATATGGGGCACAATAGTGGGGGCTATTATATTAACTTTAATAGGGAATATTTTAAACTTAACTGATCTTGTTAGTCCTTATCTTAACGGAACTGTTCAGGGCTTGATTATCATTGGTGCAGTTATGTTTCAGAGAGGTGGAAACAAATAATTACTGGAATTCTGGTTATATAGAAGCATAAGATATTTATGAGTTATTTCAGAACAAAGGAGGTGGTCGGCATAATTACAGGTTTTTTCAGGAGTCATGATGGTTTTATTCTGGCTGATTTTAATCTTAAATCTTAACATCACAAAAAGGGGGATTCACAGTGAAAAAAGCTGGTATTGGTTTATTAATTCTGGCCGTTATTGCCGTCTTTGGATTTATGGGAACTCCTGTTATGGCAGAAGAGGAAATAACCTTTGGTGTTTCTATTCCAGCAGCTACTCATGGCTGGACAGGAGGAGTCAACTACTGGGCTGAAAGAACAGTAGAAAGACTTCAGGAGAAGTACCCCCATTACAATTTCATTCTGGCAACTGCTGAAGGACCAGAGGAACAGATCAATGATATTGAAGATTTATATGCAATCCACAATATTGATGCTTTAATTATTCTGCCCTTCGAATCAGATCCTCTCACCGATCCAGTAAGATATTTAAAGGAACAGGGGGTTTTTGTTACTGTTGTTGACAGAGGTCTTGCGGAAGAAGGAATCGAGGATATTTATGTTGCCGGTGACAACCCAGGACTGGGAAGAGTATCTGCTGAATATATGATAGATAGGCTGGATGGAACCGGAGATATTGTAGTTCTTAGAGGTATTCCCACCCTGATTGATGACCAGAGATTTGAAGCTTTTATGGAGCTGGTTGATGAGACTGATATCAATGTACTGGACTGGGAGTATGCCCACTGGAATAGAGATGATGGTTATGAAGTAATGCAGGATTATTTAACAAGATTTGACCACATTGATGCCGTCTGGGCCCAGGATGATGATATCGCTCTTGGTGTAATTGAAGCTATCAAAGAAGTAGGACGGGAGGATGAAATGTTTGTGGTCGGTGGTGCAGGAATGGTTGAAATTATCGAAAGAGTTATGGAAGGCGATGAATTAACACCTGTTACCGTATCCTATCCTCCTGACATGATTGCTGCCGGAATCGAAATAACAGTTCTGCATTTCGATTCTCCTACACCAATATTAGGAGAGTTTATAATAGCGTCTGAATTAATTACTCCAGAAAATGCTGCAGATTTCTATTTCCCCGACTCACCATTTTAATCCGGTAAAACCTTATTAACAGGCAGAATATCCCCGGGCTTTTTCTGAAGCCCGGGGCTTATTCTTTCATATATGATTTTAAGAAACAGGCAATAGAAATTATTTTTTACTTTTTAATATGATTTTGACATGATTAATCAAACCAGGACCAGGTTTAAAAAATCAAAGTGAAGTGAGGAAAATATATAATGAGAAAAATTGCAATAATAGGTGCTGGAAGTATTGTCTTCTGTAAAACACTGATGCTTGATATAATGGCTATAGAAGGTCTTGAGGATACGCAGTTTGCTTTGATGGCACCCAGTAAGTCCAAAACCCCTCAGGTTAGGAATTTTGCCCAGAGGGTTATTGATGAGAACAATCTATCATCGGAAGTTTATGTTACAACAGATCTCAGAGAAGCTTTAAAAGATGCAGATTATGTTATTTCCACCTTTCAGGTTGGTGGGGTTAAAGCCTTTGAGTATGATTATAAGATTCCTAAAAAATATGGAGTGGATCAGTGCATTGGTGATACCCTTGGTCCCGGGGGAGTCTTTAGAGCCTTAAGAAGCATACCTGTAGCAGTTGATCTGGCCAGAAACATGGAAGATCTCTGTCCAGACGCTCTGCTGCTAAATTATG
>PWHA01000237.1 GCA_003554685.1 Halanaerobiaceae bacterium | reverse complement strand
GGTATGGTGGCTGAGCTGGGTCAGGCATACCTGCAGGGACTGCAGCAGGAGGGAGTGCTGGCCTGCGGCAAACATTTTCCCGGCCACGGTGATACAGCGGTTGATTCTCATCTGGAACTGCCGGTGATAAAACATGCTAAGGAGAGAATGGATAAGGTTGAGCTCAGGCCCTTTAAAATTGCAATTACAGCGGGCATTGACAGCATTATGACCGCACATATTGCCTTTCCCGGCCTGATAGATGATGCTGAAAGGCCGGCCACAGTTTCGCCGGAAATATTAACCGGGCTTTTGCGGAATGAACTGGGTTTTGAAGGCCTTATAATCACCGACTGTATGGAAATGGATGGCATACGAAAAACCCGAGGGACTATCTCCGGGGCTTTAGAGTCGCTACAGGCAGGTAGTGACCAGATTCTGGTATCTCATTCCCGGAGAAGACAGATAGAGGTTTTAAAGCGGCTGGAGCAGGCTGTTAGGCAGGGAGATTTAAGCCAGGAGAGAATCAATAGATCGCTTATTCGCATTCTAACAGCCAAACAGCAGAGACTGGACTGGCAGGAGAAGACCGGTTTTTCCAGGCAGTATTTTCACAAACTGCATCAGCAGGGAGATGAGATTGCTGAGGAGGTTTCCGCCAGAGCGATCACTCTGCTGGCTGACAGCCAGAAAAAACTGCCGCTGAGCCCGGAGCGAAATAAAGAAATTTTGCTGCTGGATCTAAACCAGAAAGAAGGTAGACCTGTAGAAAATCAGGATAATGCTCGGGATAGTTCATTATTGAAACAGCTGAAATCAGAGCTGTCAGCTCGAGGAATTAATGTCCGGGGAAATTCTCTTTTTTCTGAAAGGGACAAGAAAAAGGCGGCGGCAAAATTGAAGACAGGGGAAGCCGGGGCAGTTATGTTACTGGTGAGTGATCTCAAAGAACTGCAGGAGAAAAGAGGCTTCCGGTCAGCTCAGTTCAAGCAGGTAATTGAAAGCTTCGGGTCTGCAGCTGTAATAATTTGTACCGGTAGCCCCTATTATATTCCTCCTTTGCCTCCAGCTCCGGTGCTGGTAACCTATGACAGCAGCCCTGCTCATGCTAAACCGCTTGTCAGACTTCTTCTGGGTGAAGAGAAGTTTAGGGGCAGACTGCCGGTGGAAATTAAGTAAAACCAAGAAAAATCCTTGGAAGTCAAAGATCATGTTTGAAAGATAAAAAAGCTATACTGAGGTGTGATATCTGGTGAAAGTTGCGGATATAAAAAATAGAGAGGAGCTTAATGCTGCGGTAAAATTATGGAATGAAAGGCATTCCAATTTTATTTTACGCCAGGAGCTAATTCAGCAAAACATTTTATCTCCCTACAGCAAGCTTAATGTTAAGCTAAAGGGGCTTTATCTCAGAGGCAAATTAGAGGGTTTTGCAGTTTGTAAGTGGCTGTCAGAACCGGTGACCGATTATACTTCCTGTAAAGAAGGCTGGCTCTCGCTCTTTACAGCACCTCTGAAAAAACAGGGAAAACTCTGGCAGTCTTTACGGGATTTTCTTGCCGGGCGGGGAGTAAGTTTAATTAGATATGGAGGTGACCCGCAAAACTTTTTCCCTGGCCTGCCAGTTGAATTTATGGAAGAAAGGCACTTCTGGCAGCAGACTGGATTTACAGAGGATGACAGGGTTTATGATTTGCGGCGAATATACCCTGAAAATTTCAGGGAGGATGAATTTCTCACCAGTTATAGACTTGATAAATTTGAGCAGGAGGTCTGGGTGGAGCGGTGCTCAGAGGAGAATCGAACCCTGCTACTTAAGTTTTTGCAGCAGGAATTTCCTGGTCGCTGGTATTATGAAGCAGAAAATATTTCCCGGAGGCCGGGAGGTTTGCTGGATTACTGGCTCTTGAAGAAAAAAACCAGAAAAGAAGAGAATGGAAGTCAAGTTGAGAATGGCAGCGGGACTGTTCTGGGTTTTGCCCGAACAAATCGCTGTGATGGTCTATATCAGGGTCCTAATTTGAACTGGAGTGGTGACTCCGGTTTGCCCTTTGCCGGTCTTGGACCTTTAGGCCTTGCCAGCAGGGCACGGGGCAGAGGGTTGAGCCTGCCTTTTATAGCAGAGATACTGCAGAAACTTCTCCGTCAGGGTTATAGAGAGATCACAATTGACTGGACTGATCTGGTGGATTATTATGGCAAACTGGGCTTTGAGGTTTGCGAGGAGTATCTCACTTTAAGTTCAGAGCTCTGAACTGAAGAGCAGCAGAAATTTTCTCTGTTTATAGCTGACATAGGTGAGAGGGTTCTTTAAAATATTTTTCAGTTATTACATAGCTTTCCCAGAAATCCTCTGCAAAAAGGTTTGACAATCATATTCAAATATATTATAATGAATTTACAATCGGGAACGCTCCCGATATTTCATAAAATTAAAACACACCAAAAGAAGGTAATATCTATGAAGAATAAAAATATTGATATCTATACAATAGCAGATAAAGCAGGTGTTTCTAAGAGCACAGTATCAAGGGTATTGAATAATAAAGAAGATGTTAGTGCAAGGACCAGAAAAAAAGTTCTTGAAGTGATAAATGAATTAAAATATAGGCCTAATAGTTCAGCTAAAGGGCTTGCCAGTCAGAGAACAAAAACAGTTGGGCTTGTTGTTTCAGAGATTACCAATCCCTTCTTTTCAATGTTTGTCAAGGGTGCTGAGGATAAAGCCATGGAAGAAAATTATAACATAATGCTGGCCAACAGCAACTGGGTTGTAGAAGAGGAATTAAAATGTATTAGAATGTTTGAAGAAGGCAGAGTTGATGGAATATTGATGATTAGTGGTGGTGGCAGTGATCTCTTAAATAATTATCTAAATAATCTGGCCAATAAAGATACCCCCTTAATTGTGGTGGATAGAAAGTTAGATAATGAAGAAATTCCTAAGGTCAATGTAAATAATATTGCCGCAGCTTTTAAAGGCACCAGATATTTAATTGAACTTGGTCATGAAAAAATAGCCTTTGTCAGGGGTGACGATGTGGCGGCATCTGCAGCTTCAGTTGACAGAGTTAGGGGTTATAGAGAGGCTCTCCAGAAATTTAATATTGAAAATGAAATTATTGAACCGGGTTTTTTTGACAGAGAGGAAGCATATCAGGCGACTGAGAAAATTTTAAGCAGTCATAAAGATATTACTGCAATTTTTTATGCCTCGGATATGATGGCGGTTGGGGGACTCAAAGCGCTGGATAAAGCTGGTTTAAAAGTTCCGGATGATGTTTCTGTACTTGGCTTTGACGATATTGAATTAGCTTCAATAATAGAACCAGCCCTGTCCACTTTAAAGCAGCCTCGCTATCAGATGGGCTATCTGGGCATGGAAAAACTGATTAATAAATTGGAGGGCAAACCAAAAGAGGCCTATGCTGAAGATGTTATTTTTGAGTTAGAGCTGATAGAACGCGAATCTACCAGAGCAATAAAATAAAAATAGCTTAAAAAAAATAATAAAATCCCAATTACCCGATTAAAACAAAATAAATCTTAATCGCAAAGTGGTTTGGCTTAGGGTATTGGGATATATTTTTGATATTTTTGGGAGCGCTACCGAAAAATAAACTGATATTATAAAGGGCAAAATGCCAGACTTCTCGGAACTATCGGGGCTTTACTGGAAAATTTTTTCAGGAGGTTATAAGAGTGGCAGAGGAATATTACTTAGCTGATAACGGGAATTATATTATCAAAAATTATCAGAATAAAAAAACCTTCGCCAGCTTCCTCCCCGGCATAGCAGGGAAGCTGGGGATTCCTCTCTGGGCCTTTTATGTCAATAGGGGGCAGGGGATTGCC
>PWHA01000234.1 GCA_003554685.1 Halanaerobiaceae bacterium | reverse complement strand
CGCGGCGCGCCATCACCAGCCTTCCGGTTCATCGCTCTCGGACCGAAGGGGTCCGGCCGGGGTTCTGCGCGCGGACGCCGGACGGGAGCGGACGACGCGCTTGGGGACCGCATCCCCTGCGACCAAAAGACCTACATCGTCCGTCGCCCGGTCGACGAGGCTCTCAAGGCGGTCCAGAAGCCCCAAGGCGTGCAGGGCCATCGCGAGCGTGTTGAGTGAGACGCCGGGATCGCCCTTCTCGAGCCGCCGCAGGGTGCTGCGATCGACACCCATGCGCTCGGCCATGTCGATCGTCGAGAGGGACCTGACGCGTCGGGCCAGCGCCATGTCGCGGCCGAGCTTCATTATCGCCCGGTGGACTCGGGGGTGCACGGCGCTTCCTTTCGTGATCTTCTGCGCTGCTTTTGTCATGGTGTCCACATGCCCCGTAACTTGATATAAAGTTGTATCTGTGCACCATTTATGCCATGCCTCCTCCCTCTGTGCAAGGGTGCGTCAAGAAATCCATGGGGCGCAGAGACAGCATGAACGCCCTATAAGGTGTTTCTGCGCCTCATTCTGGCTCGGTCAGACCGCGCCCGCGCCTGTAATCAAGGCCCGTCAGGCGGACGCAGGCCGTGTTGTTGAAATGGGTCTTCGGGGGACCCGCCTGAGTCCGGCGCCTCGTCGTCTGCCCGCCGCTGAACCAGCTGACCGGGAGCCCGGTCCAGGCGGAGATCGCGTCGCAGACGGCAAAGCAGGCCGCGTTTTTCGCGCAGGCGTCCCGGAGGGGCCGCTTCGGCGCCGCGGCGCGCCAGCCGTGCCAGCGATGTCGCGGTCGCAATCCTGACCATTCCGAACTGCGCGGGATCTTCCCGCAGTTGTCCGTCTCACTTGAAGTCGGACCCCGAAGTGCAAGCGACGTTTAAAATGACCTCTCCGCACAGGTCTGCTCCACCTGGACCGCGTCGGCCTCTCATTGTGTCGGGGCGGTGTTGTGGAAGCCGGATATGTCCATATTTGGTTTAAATTCTCGCTTAAACCACTATATATTGATTTCTCATTGCCGGATCGCGTCAAACGTGGTACGCGTACTTCCAATCTGGAGACAAAGCACGAACGGAGTCGGCGCATGGCATCCAAACCCGCCGTTGCTAAACGAATACCAACGGCGGCGAGGACCCTGCAGCCGCGCCCGGCAAGCCTCGACGGCGCGGAGCTTGCCGCGCTGGAGGAGGAGATCACCCGGGAACTCGCCCCGCAAGGCGCGCTCCAGCGCAGCGTGGCGGCGAACATCGCGCGCAACGAGATTGAGATCCGCACCCTCGGCGCGCGCAAGTCCTTGCTGTTCTGGGGCGCGGCGGAGAGCGAGATGGACAAGCGCCTGTTTCGCCATCTCGACCGGCAGGCGGCGGCGGACTGCGCGCGGGCCTGGGCCGCGGGGTCCCCCGAGGCTGCGGCGGCCATCGCCGCGCACGACATCGATCCCGAGCACGCGCTCAACGCCGCCTTCATCGAGACGGCGCCGATCATCGGCGGCATCGAGACGCAGATCCACCGGCTCGAGCACCGTCGCAGGCAGTTGCACGCGGATCTGCGGCGGCTGCAGGACCTGGCGCGCGCGCTGCCCGAGATCGAGGACGCGGAGGTTGTGAGCGATGCCGGCTGAGCAGGCTCCATCCCCGACTCATGCCCGGAGACGCCCCACGGGACCACGCACGGCAGCCGGCAAGCGCCGGTCGTCGCGCAATGCGCAGCGCCACGGGCTGACCGCCGCCCAGCCGGATCCCGCCGCCTACGCCGCACAGCTTGCCCGCTTGCGCGATGATCCGCTCCTTACCGGGCTCGACGCGGGGCTTCTCACGCGGCTCGTCGAGGCCGATCTGCGCGTTGCGCGGGCAAGGGCGCATCAACACCTGCTTCTGCAGCAGGCGGCCGCGGACCTCGCGGGGGAGGCGCAGGCGCTCCGCAGCGCGCTGCGCTACAGGGCGGAAGCGGAGGCGGGCGCCCGAAAAGCGCTGCGCGCGGTACTCGATGCGCTGGAGGCGCTCCGCCCGGAGCGGGGGGATGCCGCATGAGTGACACCTGGTCCCGGAAAACACGCCGCGACACGCCGTTTCCTGTCGGGGACAAGCCCCTGGAGGACAGGCTCGAGGATTTCGTGCGCCGCTACCGCACCACCTTTGATGGCAGTGATGCGGCACGGCGTGCAGGCTTTGACGACCCTGAAGCCGCATGGCCTGAGTTGCTTGCACGCAAAGACGTGCAGGCCCGCCTGCGCGCCTATCGCCTTGGCGTGGACAGGCCCGACCGCAGTCGCGAAGGGGTGCTCGAACGCCTCTTCGCACGCGCCTTCGTGGATCTGCGCGATCTGATCTGGATCGATCCCACGACGGGCTTGCCCAGCTATGACCTGCGCAAGGCAACGCCCGAACAGCTCGCCGCGCTGGAGATCGACGAGAGGATCAGCGGCGGGGTGAGCAAGCGCAGGACCGTGCGGATCCGGCCGCGCGCCGCAACCGCCGAGTTGCAGGCCCTGTTGCGCCATCTCGGCCTTATGGACGTGGATCCGGGTGCAGGTGAGGACAGGCTGACCCTGGCATTGCGTGAGATCAGCCGGCGCGGCTCGCCCGGTCCGATCTCCACAGCCCACCATTACAAAACAAAAGCGCAGGATCAAAATGGGGCCTCGCTGTGATGGTGCGCCGACACGCGGCTCAGGCGCGCGCCGCATTCAAGGTTTTCCCGATGGATTGCGTGGCAGGTCACGCGACGGGGCGATGCCTGCGCGCCGCGCCGCATCAGGGCCTGCGCCCCTCCACAGCTTTGGGAGACATGCGCCCCGCGCGCAGGCATTTTCCCGAAACGAACTCCCCCGAGATCTGGATTGGAATCCGCACCGCGCGTCCCCAAAATCAGCTTTGACCTCAGATCTGTGGCCCAAAAAATGCTCGAAACTCAACCAAATGCCCGATAACGCTTCCCGTCCGCCGCCTCCGGCCTTGCGCCCCCAGCACTCTATTTGACACAAGACACCGACGACCCATCCTGTGCGACACGCACAAGACTTCTGCGCTTGCATAACCCACGCATAAATCCCAAACCCTCTTTTGCTGGCCCAGCACGCCCTGAGTTGCCAGCTGTTATTTTGGAGACGACAACAGATGACATTTGCTAAGGCATCGCACTCATGCGCTGGTTTTTTTTCGGCGCTTGTGCTGGGGTGTGGACTGCTCCTGGTCGAGACAGGCCTGTCGGGGAGCGTCGCGCAGGCGCAGTCCGAGGCCGCGGCGCCCGTCGCGACCATAGGCGCGCGCGAGATCCGACAGGATGAAATCGATGCGTTTCTGGCCAATTTGCAACGCCAGTCCGGCGAAACCCGTGAGGCCTTTGTCGCGCGCGGCACTGAACTTTATCTCGCCCAGATCGCAGCAAAGGCCCTGATCGCAGATAGTGTTGCAGAGGGGGTTCCGGAGATCGAAGCGGAGGTGGCCCGGCTGCGCGCAAGCCTGTCACTGGATTATCTGGTCTCGCAGCAATTGCGCATAGAGACACCTGAGCGCGAGGAGATCGACGCGTTCATCGCTGAAAACCCGCATCTTTTTGAGGGTCGTGCGACATTTCGATATGCCAGCTATGTGATCGTGCCCGACAGTGAGGCGCAAAGATCGCGGACCTTGCGCCGGCTCGATCTGTTGCAACGCGGCCCCCGTCCCGAGGCCCGCAGCCTGCAGGCGCTCATGTCCGATCTGCAGCGCGACGAGATTACGGCAATCGGCCGCAGCCAGACATCAAGCTCTGAGCAGATGGAGCCTTCGCTTCTTGAGAGACTTGAAGAGCTCGCCCGTGACGGGCAATCCCTGCTGATCCTTGAGGATGCCGCGCAGATTGAAGTTCTGGTTTTGTTGGAACGAGTGTCAGACCCCGTTGATCCACGCTTGATGCGCCAGCAGATCTCAACGGGGTTGATCCGCCAGGAAATTGAACGCCAGCGCGCCGAGATTGTGCGTGATCTTGCGGCAAATGCCGTTTTTGAAGCAGAGCTCGCGGAGCCGATCGAAGATGAGGAGGCAGGTATGGAGATTGAGGTTGTCGCGCCGGAGCCAATTGTTGCGACCGAGATCACCTCTGAGTCTCCTTATGTGGCCGCCATCCTTCAGGCGGAAGATAACTTGAACGCGCGCTTTGGATTTGAGGTTGCACATATTTTAGGCGCAGTGATCCTTGGGCTCAGCTCCGCGGCCATCGCGCTCGGTGGCTGCTCGGCCTATCGATGGATGCGTGCTGCGCGGATCCCTCTTGGTGGGAGCCGAGACGACGGGCTCGACGAGATAGATCGCCTGCCAAGCTGGACGGATTATGCAGCAATGCGCATCCCCTTGGCGCTCAGTTTTTTTGGGGTCGTTGGGGCTGCGAATCTGCTTGTTATTGCGGCGTTTTTTCCCAGCATGGAGATGCTCAGAAGCGCAAGCGCTGTGGCAGGGGGATCTGTGTTTGGCGCAGTCAGCGGTGCGCTGCTCTATATCTCCGTCCGCGCACGCTATTTGAGGTTTGCATTCTGGGCAGCACAGCTCTTACAGATTATTTTACTTTCGACGGTTTTTCTCTCTTTTTAGGAAAGTTAGAAATTAATATTATTTCGGAAATATTTATTTACGTGGGCTGTCGCAAACAGTAAAAACGCCGAAGCTGAAGTTGACAGCGAAGCGCGGTTTGTCCGGAGAAGTTATATGTTGAAGAGACTATTTTCAGTGCTGGCGCTCGTCTTGAGCTTCGCCGGGGCACCTGCGGCAGCGCAGGTGTTTGATTTCAGTCTTACGTTCTCTGGAACAGCGGCGGCAGCCTATACAACATCAGAAGACACATATACCTTCTCAGCTCAGCTGACATATGACGGTGCGGGGGATGTGTCTGGTATCTCCGGTATGAGATTAACAAATGTAACCACAGGCCAAAATTTTACCAGCTCATTAGGAGATAATTTTAACATTTCGGCTACTTACAACGTTGAGACATTTGCCTTAACCTCCTTCAACCTCAACACGCCTTTCTCTGACGCTTTTGCTGTCGCGTACACGGGAAGCGGCAGCATGCAAGTAGTTAATAATAATAATGGAGAGGGTGGGTTTACAACGCTGACCTCCTATACACTCGGCGGCTCTGTCATTTCTACTTCGTCTGGTACAGTCATTGGTGGAAACTCCACACCTGTATCTGTTCCTGAAATAAACGGCGGAACACTCCCATTATTGGCTTTCATCTTAAGCGTCGTAGCAATGATGCTGTATATGCGAAATACAAATATGACCCGGAACGCGGGGTTCAACGAGTACAAAACACCTCCTGCACATTCGACGTGAGTTCTGAGGATGCGTGCCATATCTTTGTGAATAACAGATAGTCGCTCGTGCCAATAAAGTTGATATTACAGCCGTACTTGAAAGGCTACGCAATGCTCGCGCGCGTGGCCTTTGTTTTTTTGATTGGTTTCCAATACTATATCGTGGCCGAATCTGCAGCTGGTCGTTTCCGCCCACTTGTAAGCGATGATCCTTACGCGGCCTCTCTCTACACCCTGCACAACCTTGCTAAATCGGCGGTTTTCTCAGTCTTCTGTGTCATTGCGTGGATGTGTATTTTTCGGACAAAAGCCGTAACAACTGGTCCAGCTTACTCATACAAACTCACCGCGGTCTTCTTTGCCGTCTGGGCGCTGCTGCTCTTCAACCTGTCATTTTTGTCCGACGATTGGGATGCCACACTTACAACAGCGTTGCGTGCAAAATATATCAGCGCATCCTTCTTGCTGACTGCATTTGCTGTTCTGACATTATTCGTCCTGGTGCCCAAAGAGGCTATCCGGAATTTTGACCGCCAGACCATCGGTGTCGCTGTCATTGGATTTCTGGCTTATGCCGCGCATCAAAACTACGCCACATGGTTCGGAACAGTCTTCCGGAGGCTGATAGAAGACACAACGCTCAATCTGAGCGTGTGGTTTCATAGTTTTCTGTCACCGATCACGCCAGAAATAAGCTTTGATGATCGCGGGATCCCGGTGCTGTCCGATGCGAGTTTCGCGATCTCCTTGAATCCGCCATGCGCGGGATATCAGGGGATGTTTACCTCGCTGGCGCTGCTCTTGTCCTATGTGCTGTTTTTCCACCGGAACCTGCACCTGGCCAGAAGTCTTGCCCCGGTAATCGCTGCGATTGGCGCTGTGTTCATGATGAACTCTGTGCGGATCGCGGTGCTGTTTGAAATCGGCGTGCGCTATTCACCTGAAATCGCTGTTGAGGGCTTTCACTCCAATTTTGGCACACTCTCTGTTTTCCTGGTGGTTGCGGCCGCGATGGTGACGCTGAATATGGCATTTTTCCGCAAAACCGCGCTGGCAGAAGGGCCTATCGCGTCTGCGGGACAGGCGGTGTATCCGACAAACGAACGCGGGTCCTTCAAAATCCCTCCCGATACGCTCTGGCAGATGGCACCGCTCGCCTTGATGCTGGTGACCATGCTCGTGGCAGGTCTTTTTGTGGGCACATTCAACTGGCTATACCCGGTTCCGATTGTTGTGGGCACAATAGCAGCCGCCAATCTCTGGCCGCGAATCCGGGCGACCTTTCCTGAGACTGTCACCTTGCATGCGACTGCGATGGGCGTGCTGATCTATGTCGTCTGGATCGCGATGGTCCCACGCGACCTTGAGTGCGCAGAGATGATCGTGGAGGGCTTGCAACAGGCGCCTGTCTGGGCGGTTCTGGGCTGGATATTCTTCAGGATCGTGGGCTCCGGGATTATTGTCCCTATCCTTGAAGAGCTTGCCTTCCGCGGTGGAGTGATGGGACTTTGCAAAGAAGCCTTCGGTCTCTATCTTCCCCCAAAAGCCACGGTTGCGCTCGCTTTGATTGTGTCCTCAGTGGCATTTGGGCTCATGCACAGCACTGTTCTGGCAGCCGCCATTGCAGGGTTGGGCTATGGTCTGATCGCCTTGCATCGCAGCAAGATTGGCGATGCGATCATTGCGCATGCTGTCACCAATCTGCTGATCGCAGGCCATGTCCTGGTGCTTTTTGATTGGTCGCTCTGGTGAGAGTTTTGGTGATGCATAGGCGCGCGCGATATGGCGCAGGTCCTGAAACTCCTGGCCTCGTTTTGGCTTTTGAGCAGCGCGTGAAAGCCGCGTCTTCGTCGAGAGAGCGCAGTGCTGAGGCGAGACGGCAGGGCTATCAATCAAGACCCGTTTCAAGAAGTGATGTTTGAATGGAATTTTTACGCCGTTTGTGGGGCAGGGGATTTACTGCCAGCCTTGCGCCGGACACGCCGCTTTGTGTGATTGGGGATGTGCATGGGCGCGCGGATCTTTTGCGCCAATTATTGGAGGTGATTGAGCCAGAGTGCCCTGTGAACACCAAACTGGTTTTCTTGGGGGACATGATCGATCGCGGTGAGAAAAGCGCCGAGACGCTTGATCTGATTCAATCTTTGCAACAAAAAGCCTTAACGGGGACTGTGACGGCGCTCAAAGGCAATCATGAGGCTATGCTGCTGGATTTCATAGATGCGCCAGAAGAGACTGGGGCGATATGGATTGCCAATGGCGGGAATTTTACGCTGCATAGTTATGGTATTCGGCCACCAAAGCCCGCACCTGCGGCTTTGAGCGCAGCGCGCGATGACTTATGCAGGGCTATGGGCCGAGACATGATCGCATGGCTTCGCAACCTCCCGCTCTTTGAGATGTGCGGTAATATCTTTATCTCCCATGCAGGGGCTGATCCGCATGCAGCACTTGACCAACAGGGCGATGCGGATTTGATTTGGGGGCACCCCGAGTTCTTAACCAAAACGCGGCGCGATGGTGTCTGGGTGGCACATGGGCATTATATTGTGGAGACAGCTGTTGCTCAAAATGGTCGCATTTCGATTGATACTGGGGCATATGCTACGCACAATCTGAGTGCCGCGCTGGTATCTAAAGACAACCTCGAATTCTTTACGACGATCCCAAAGCGCAAAAGTTAGTCAGTCGCGCCCTGCTGTCGACTTCCTGCCGCAGATGGGCTAGTTAGGCAGAGGGTCTTCGTGCGTTGACGTTCTGAGCCGCATCAGCCGCCTCACAGATTGCTGGAGCTTACATACATGTTATCAAAAAGAACCATCTTGTTCCATGCGCTGTTAGCGAGCACGGCGCTTGCGCTGACCCCAGCGTTTGCGCAAGAGGAGACAATTGACGCTGATCCGCCGACTACTCTGGCGACTGAAGAGGCCGTACAATCCTTTGGCGGTCTTTCTGGCGCGGATCTTGCGGCTTTTTTTGAAGATGCTGATGAGGCAGAACGGCGGGCATTTCTAGCTTCTTTGACGCAGAGCGAGCGCGACGCGCTGATTGACGCGCTATCCCGAGCGGGGTCAAGCCCGCGTGTTCTTGCTGCAGTGATATCGGGTATTGTGGTCGCGGATCCAACTGTTCCGGCCTGCGGGCTTGTGGACATTGTCAAAGAGAGTGCAACTCAAGATCTGCTGACCGAAATTGCTGATATTCTTATAACGCTCATCGAGCAGGATTACGCCGATATCCCGGATGGCGTTCTGGCAGGGTTCATGCTTGCGGGGTTGTGCTGTGATGAAAATCTTGCCGACCGCGTTGTTTTATTCGCGAATACATTGGATGAGGCCGGCGTAGATCGGTTTGCGCGAACATTGTTACGTGTGACAAATCAGGCCCCTGCGCGCGTTGCCTCCGCGGTTGAAACCAGCCTCGCGCTTCAAGGTGGACAAGTTGCACAACGTGTGACTGAGGTCAGGCGGGAAGAGGTGGCGGCAATGACGACAACTTCGAATCTGCCCTCGACAGAAGCGGGCGCCACTTCGTTCACAACCCAGGCCAACACTTCAGGACCAGATGCTGTCTTTTCATCGCGTGCGCCAACAGCGGGAACAGGCGTTACACCCGTCGGCGCTACTCCTAGTGCGCCACCACGAGTGGTGAGCCCGTAAGATAAATTTACTTTTCAAGAGACAGCGTGTTGACCGGAAACCTGTCTGCCGTGCCAAGATAATGTTTGGTGCTACCTTCCCAAAGACCATGTCCTTGTCGCAGCAAAAGCTCGAATGCCGCGCGAAACTGCATAGATGCATAATGAGATGTCATGAACGAACTAAAAAGCGATGCGTTCCGCGGACCTGAGACGCAACAATACGGGTCTGATGATGAAATCGATCTCAGCAAGATCTTTGCCGTCATCCGGCGCAATCTGCTTATTCTTGTTTTCGGGGGGCTTGTAGGCCTTCTGCTGGCAGTGGGGCAGCTCGCCACAACGACGCGTCTTTACACTGCAAGCGTTGATATCAATATCGGCCGCTCGGCTGACGTTGATACATTTCAGGATTTTTCCGGGATGTCAGGGGCAGTAAACACTGAGATCCAGATCGAGACAGAATTGCTGGTCTTGCGATCCGAGAAAATTGCAGAGCGCGTGGTCCGCAACCTCAGGCTTCATGAAAACCCTCAATTCTCAGAATCACAGCAATCTGCCTTGAACCAGATCACCAGCTTCGTGCGACGTTCTGTTGCGCGCAGCGTCGCGGTTGTGCGTGATTATTTCAGCGACGATTTGCCCAGCCTCGAGGTCATAGAACGCGAGCGCGTTGATGCTGAAATTCGTGCGATCGAACGCGCTGCCGGACGTCTGCGGAGCAATATGAGCGCAACATCGCTCCGCGGCAGTCGCGTTCTTCAGGTGCGATATACCTCACCGAACGCTGCACTGTCTGCACAAATCGCAAACGCGATTGCAGTCGCTTATATTGAGGATCAACTTGAAGCAACTGACGCAGCCTCACAACAGGCCATTGACTGGTTGCGTCAACGGCGCGACCAGCTCCGCGAACAATTGGAACAAGTTGTCAGCATCGCAGAACGGTTTCGGGAAGAGAATAATCTCCTGGGCATCGATATTGATCGGCTGGGCGCTGCTGAACTGGACCGCTTGACGACAAACTTGGTTGCCGCCCGCGCTGATGTGGTGGATCTCGAGGCCAGAGAGCGGCGTCTGACCGAAATAGTCTTGAGCGAAGACACGTCTGCTGTCGTACGAGAAACTGCAAGCCAAAGTATTACCGCCGGATTGAGGTCGCGGTATCTGGAAGCGCTGCGGGCCTATAACAGCCTCGCATCGACACTTGGTGACGATCATGAGCAGACACTGCGCCGCCTGCGCGATCTTGAAGAATTGCAAGCACTGATGTTTGAGGAAGTGCGCCGTTCGGCAGAGTTGGTGCGAGATGATCTACGCGCAGCGCGGGAGCGCGTTGATAGCTTAGAGGCAGCTCAGGCACGGGTTGGCATGGATATTGGTGCTGATTATGCCGTGATATCGGAATTGCGTGATTTGGAACGCGATATCGACACTGTCCGGAATCTCTATGCCAATTTTCAACAACGCCACCAGGAAGCAACGCAGCGACAAGAAATTCCTGTCTCGAATGCACGCATTCTGAATCAGGCACGTCCGCCGGGCAGTCCAAGCTCGCCAAATGCGCAGCGCATGCTCGCGCTTGGTGGTTTGATGGGATTCCTTTTGGCTGCAGGGTTTGTTACTTTCCGCGAATGGCGTGATGATCGTATCCGCTCTGAAGAGGATGTGCGGCAGGAACTGGGCCTGGAATATATCGGTGGTTTGACCCTGATTAAAGGCAAGTCCCATCGGTTGGCCGCACCGCGGACTGTGGATGCCACGAATGACGGGGGGGTAAGCCTTCCGGAAATCATGAGCTTTGCTGCGAACAAACCCTTGTCAAATTACGCTGAGATACTGCGGACAGCGAAGATGAGCCTAACCTTACGTCATGGACAAGAGGTTCGTGCGCCAAAGGTTGGCTTTGTGTCAGCCTTTCCAGCTGAAGGCAAAACGACGACAGCAACAAATTTTGCAAACCTCCTGGCCAAGCAAGGGGCAAAAGTCGTCTTGATTGACGGCGATATGCGCAACCCGGGCCTTACACAAGCGATGGGCAAAACATTTGAACGTGGATTGGTGGATGTGCTGCTGGGCGAGTGTGCATGGACCGAAATCCTGCAAACTGTTGAAGATTCAGGCTTAGACATAATCCCGAATAGCAAGTTGCGTCCTACGCATACCTCTGAGCTTCTTGGTGGTAACGCGATGCAAAACCTATTGGCTGAGCTTGATCAGAAATATGATTATGTTGTTATTGATTTGCCTCCCATCAGCCCGGTTGTGGATGCACGCGTAATCCTTGAAAAGCTCGACGGTGTATTCTTCGTACTGAAATGGGGTGGTGCAAGTCGAGACATGGTAAAAAGGGTGCTGCGCATGGATCCTCGAGTAAGAGACAAATGCTATGGGGCATTCCTGAATATGTTTGACCCCAAAAAAGCGGCAGCCTATGGCTACTATCAAGGGCATGGCTATTACCGCTATCGATCCTATTACAATCGCTACTATACTGAACGCTAGATTCAGGCTGCCATGTTGGTATTCACAAGACTTGCGGTTGTCTGTGCTATATTGATCTGCATTGCTTTGACTGGTCCACAATTAATCAGGCATGTGGCTTGGGACGGTTATGCTAATTTCACTTCAGAGGTGACCGGAGGACGACGAGAGACTGGCGATCTGCTTCTCTTGTCTCCTATTCTTCAAAAGTCAGGCCTGGAAACATGTGACAAGCTTTTGAATACACCACTTATAACGCTACATTTATATGTGAATGATATGCTCGCCACTGAAGCAGGTATTGCACCTTTGCAGCCTGCAGAGGACATTGCAATAACCACATTACGCTTACGCACACGAGAGTTATTGGAACAGGCCTTGGCGTGCTCTCCAATGGACGGGAACCTTTGGCTTAGTCTTGCAACGATGTCACGGGCACTCGGTGAGCCACCCGAGACGACGGCCCAATTTGTTGAGCTGTCGCGGCGCTATGCGCCCTATGAAAGTTGGATTGGGACACGTCGTGAAAGGCTTTTCTCAAACTAATTCAGCGTTTTCCTACTTTGTGTGATCTAAGCAGTTGTTCTACTGTCGTAATTTTAGCTCAAGGTAGAACTCCTACGCTCTGGATAGCGCGTCAGGCTTGAGATTGCGCAGCCTGCACCCATGAGTGCAGAGAAGTAGAGTGCCACCCCTGGAATTTGAAGTGGAAAATCCACAACAGAATGCAGTAGTATAAACAGGAGCGCTCCCAAAGCGAACACAGGGATAGGCCTCAGAGTTTTCCGCGTTCTGATCCCACGAACCAAAATGGAAATAATCGTAAATAACAGGCACAAGCTAGCTACTACTCCAACCAAACCCATACCCGCCAAGAATTCCAAGTGTGAGTTATGCGCCCGTGTCCATGCACCTGACTGACCCAGGCAATCAGGATCTCGATACTGCGGAAAAGCATCTGCGAATGTTCCAAAGCCCAAGCCAAGAATTGGGCGCTCCGAAAACATTTTCCAAGCTGCATACCATGCGCACAATCGTCCGTCAGATGTGCCCATTCCCATACGAGACATGACCGGATCTCCAAAGAGCACGAAGATCCCGCCGCCTGCTGCAAATACGAGCAGGAGTCGGACTGCTCTCCCTAGTCCGCGGAATGGAGATTTGCGTTTTGGAATATGAGCGCCTGACCAGAAGTAGCTCGCAGCAGCGAATGCAAGTGTCAAACAGAGAAGCGCTAGAGAGACACCTGCTCTAGAGCGTGTCAGGATCAATGAGATCACAAGCAGGAATAGCATCACGCTCAAGATGGTGCGCGCCCAACCGAAAGCAGCCAATCCGTTCTTCTCAGGCCATTCACGACGTGCTACTGGCCGAGGCAACATCAGCCAACCAGAAGTTGCAAAAGACACCAGTGCTAGAAATGCAGCCGTCGTGTTGCGATTGACAAAGATACCATTGAACGATCCGCGGCCAACCTCGAAGGAAGAAAAGAATTGGGTCTGTGGGAAGAAAAGTTCAAGAAGTACTGAAAGTCCTGCGAGAAGGAGCCCTATTGAAGCGAGGGCTTTCCATGCAAAAACGGCCTCACGCCGCTCTTGGCACAAGACAAAAATAGCTAAAAAAACAAGGATTGGGAGAATCAGGCTCGGTATTGCGGCGCGTGTCGCGGAGGGAGCAACAGATAGTGTCGGTTGAACGGAAATTCTGACCTGATCCAGAGAATACCATACGGAATGGTTGAACCAGTCGACAGGCAACGGGCTGCTTTGCAGGAGCAGCCACGCTAAAAGAGCAATCATGATTGCTACGCTTGCCATCCAAATCCTCAGGAAGAAAGGCTGGGTCAAACGAATCGTCAGAGTAATCAGGAGGGGTAATGTCAAAATAAGAAAAGCAATCTGACGATAGGGTTCTGATGAGGACCCATTCATCAATAGAGCTAATCCGATAGAAAATACCATTATTAGCAAATTAAGCATCCGAAAGTTTTTCCTTAAATCTCTAATGAGACTCTTTAGAAATCTTTCTTGACTCTTTTGCGAATTGGATTTGGCTTCCATGTCCTTGGATTTTATTGTTTCCTACGCTCCCAGTTTGCGGTATGCACTACATAAGTTCAATGCCGAAGAGCAGGTTGTGTCCACAAAATTCTATAACTTTAGCCCGATGCGTAATTCGTGCTTAATTTGCCACATCCGCGTCAGAAAATAGACGATGGTAGAGGTAATAGAACGAAAGTTTCGCTATGATATATTCAACATATCTAAATACGCGCGACGCAAAGATCGCATTGAGGTGAAACGATGCAGAAGATAATTCAAATAGCGTTGGCAACAACGCTGGTGGTTGGCGTTTCCGGATGCTCCATGCTGCCGGGCTCTGGCCCGCGTGAGCAAAATATTCATGCGAATTCGAAAGCATCCTCCCGAAACGACAATGCAACATTAGGCTATGATTATGTCGTCATAGATTTGACGCGTGAAATATTGCCATTTATAACACATGACACCCAAGAAGAGTTTCAAACTTTCGGTATAAGGAATACTGATCCACCTGCTATTCGGCTAGGGCCGGGCGATGTGGTACGTGTCACCGTTTTTGAAAGTGAAACAGGTGGTCTGTTTTTGCCCCAAGATGCAGGCGCGCGTCCAGGCAATTTTGTTCAGCTCCCGACGCAGCGAGTTGATCAGGACGGCCGGATAACAGTTCCTTTCGCTGGAAATGTTCAAGCCGCTGGAAGAACGCCCGCGGAGGTTGAGCGCATTATTCGCGACAGGCTACAAGATCGTGCTATACAACCTGAGATATCCGTAGAAGTTATGGAGCAGAATTTTTCTCGAGTCTCCATAATGGGCGCGGTGCGCGAACCAAGAGTCCTGACGCTCCGTGAAGGCGGGTTGCGTGTGCTCGAAGCAATCTCATCTGCCGGAAGCATTTCCGGTCCAGCTTCCAGCTCGTTTGTTGTTTTGCAACGTGGGAATCAAAACGTAAAAGTGGCCTATCGCAATATTGCGAACAACGCCAGCGAGAATATCTTTCTCGCGCCTGGCGACGTGATTGAAGTTGTAGAAGAGGACAAAGGATATTTTGCTTTTGGAGCCACAGGTCTCGTTGGAAAATTCGACTTTGGCTCGGAGCAAGTTAACTTGAATGATGCTGTCGCACGCATCGCGAGTTTGCAGGATAATCAGGCCGATCCAAGGCAAGTATTGATCTACCGCAATGAATCAAGACATGCGCTCGAGCAAATGGGTATCGATTTCAAGGAGACAGAGCTATTCGGAGAGCTGATCCCAACAATCTTCCGCGCAAATTATCGTGCGCCGGATATATTTTTCTTGGCGAGTGAGTTCAACATGCGAGATGGCGACGTAATTTTTGTGACAAATGCCGCTGCAATCGAGTTCCAGCGGTTCTTCGATAATGCCACATCTCTCACGGGGAGCCCGCTCCGAGTACGGACTAACATCGAAGCCTTCTAGGAAATCTTGCCTGCGTTCTGCCATCCAATAGAAGCGCAGGCAAGTTTTGCGGCTTTGATCTATTGAAGATGACTTTACAGTGAGTCGCTTTCCCTACGGCTCAATGAACTGTGAAGTTGTCTGCGCCCTTTGAGTGGTCCAGTTTGAATGTTATTGCATGGTCGGTCTCTGGTCTATCGGGACGATGCCTTCTGGTGCCTGTGGGCGGTATCCCAGAGCACTGTGCTGTCTGACATCTATTACGCTTAACGAGCATGATTCCAATCTTTCAACCAAAGATCAGCCAATCTAAACCTACCTACACTTTGAGGTCAAAGAAACGTTTTCGCTTTGTGGTGCGAGACACTTAAACTGGCGTATTAAGGTTTAAGCCCATAAGTATATTTATGTTAAATACTGATCAAACCCATCTCTAGTGTTCCGGGTCTGACAGTTCCTATCTGTTTCCCCTGATTTCATCCAGCGCGTCGAGGGCGCGGCGTTCACGGGCGAGGATGTCCTCTGCGGTCTTGGTCCACGTGAACGGCTTCGGTGCCTCATTGTGATGCGCGAGATAATCGTAGATCGCGGCCTCCAGATCATTGACACTGGAATAGCTGCCACGGCGGATGCGCCGTGTGGTGATCTCGGCGAAGAAGCGTTCCACGAAGTTGAGCCATGAGGCGCTGGTGGGCGTGAAGTGCAGCTTGAAGCGCGGGTGCTTGTCCAGCCATGCCTTCACCTCGGGCGTCTTGTGGGTGGCGTAATTGTCGAGAACCAGATGCACATCGCGGCGCGCGGGCACGGCTTTGGCGATCTGGTGCAGGAATTTCAGGAACTCTTCCGCGCGATGGCGGGGCATGCAATCGCCGATGGCTGCGCCATGTGCTTACCGAATTACCGCAGCGCGACAACGATGCCGACATCAGCGATCTGTTGCCCTTCAACTTCAAAAAAATCAACGCCTACTGAGCAAAACAGGGGCTTTCAAGCCACAAAACCCTCATACGTGCAGTGAAATTCGCGCTTACGTCACGTCCGATCTGTTGAAAGATGTGCTGCCGATTGATGTGAAGCTCAATCCAGATACCATCCGCAGACATTTGGGGCGCGTGGCCATGCGGATGGAGGCAGATTTGGCTGATGAGCGTTACAGTTTCATTGAAACAATCGCCCACCAGCGCGCCGAGCTTCCCAACCCGGAAGGCCAAATCACCGTCGGTATCGACGGCGGCTATGTGCGGTCCCGCGACCCTGGTCAGTCGCATTTCGAAGTCACGGTTGGCAAATCCATCCCCACAGATCGTCCCAGCCGCTACCTTGGGCTTGTCCAAAGTCATGATGACAAGCCCAAGCGGCGACTGCACGAGGTTCTTAAGGATCAGGGCTGGCAGGAAAACCAACCGGTGACATTTAACCGCAAAAATTCACGAGGGGTGCATTTTGGCATGTGATGGGTTGTTTGGCGCTTTTCGGTTTTCGATGGCGCACGGCTGATCTTCGCCCTGATTTTGCGTCGGGCGTT
>PWHA01000177.1 GCA_003554685.1 Halanaerobiaceae bacterium | reverse complement strand
TTTAAAACAGAATGACCAATTACCGTAGGCCCGGCAGCCAGTCCGATAAAATAAAGCCAGTTGCTGGTACCGTAACCGGTAAAGGAAGTCCCGGAAATCAGGACACCTAACACCAGAAATAGAGAGGCATAGCTATAGACTATATAAATATAGGGAAAGTAGTCCAGTTCCCGGCGGAGACTTCGGCCGGAGAAGAGATAGAGGCCGGCAAAAAAGGCTGCCAGCACCGCCAGGGTGTCACCAAAAACGTTGGCAAAAAGATTGCCCAGATCCCCCATGCCCACAACAAAACTACCGGTAACCGCCAGCAGAACACCTATCATTATGCCCGGTCTGAGATCCTCCCGGGCCCAGATCGCTTCAAATAACAGGGTAAAAATCGGTTGTAAAGCTATAAAAATCACGGCATTGGCTACAGCGGTATATTCAAAAGCCGAAACCCAGAGAATAAAATGAATGGCCAGAAAAAATCCTACTACCACCGGTCTCAAATCCTTAAAAAGAGAAAGATGACAGTCCCGGCGCAGAATAAAGGTAGGGGTTAAAATAATCACACTCAGGAACATCCGGTAAAAAGCTATAACGAGCGGGGGAGCATCTGATAGGGCTACAAAGATTCCGGCAAAGGAAATAACAAATATTCCTCCGGCCAGGATAAAATTTATATTTTTATCAAGATCTAGGTTCTTAAACATCCTTATTCCTTCCAGGGCAGTTTGCTGAAATCTCTCAGAGACATTATTTTTTCGCAACAGGGCTCCAGCTCAACAACCTCACCGCAGTGTTCTATTTTCAGAGCTTTACCTGTCAGAATACGGTATCCGGCGCCCTCTTTGGTAACCTTAACTCTAATATGCCGGCTTTTAAAGTAAATGGTAAACTGATAGCTTTCCAGCTGCTCAGGCAGATAGGGTTTAAAGCTTATGGAACCCTGATAATTTCTCATGCCGGCAAAACCATAAACCACTGTCATCCAGGCACTACCCATCCCGGCAGTGTGAAGACCCTGATAGGTGTTCTCATTAAAATCATCCAGATCCAGCCGGGCTGCCTGGATGAAATAATTATAGGCCTCTTCCAGATAACCAATTTCAGAGGCAATGATACTGTAAACTGAAGGTGATAGCGAGGAATCATGGGTGGTCCTGGGCTCATAAAAATCATAGTTGTTCTTTTTATCCTCCAGCGAAAACTGCTCACCCAGGATTAACATCAGGAGAATTACATCAGCCTGCTTGATAAGCTGATATCTCCAGATTGTAAGAGGATGCCAGTTATTAGCCAGTGGGAGTTCACTGTCGGGAATCTCCTCTTCAATATCGATCGGCTTCTTACAGAGGAAGGAATCATCCTGAGGATGAATCTCCCGCTCTTCATGATAGGGCAGATACATTTTTTCAGCTGCCTTCATCCACTCCT
The DNA here is from genome assembly GCA_003554685.1 of Halanaerobiaceae bacterium. Classification (GTDB taxonomy): domain Bacteria; phylum Bacillota; class Halanaerobiia; order Halanaerobiales; family Halarsenatibacteraceae; genus T1SED10-84. The sequence continues at coordinate 15,052 of PWHA01000177.1, read as the reverse complement.
CAACCTCGGTCTGACTTAAATCTATTTTCTCCACCAGCTGATTAAATTTATCCGGAGCTTCCTCCTCCATTCTAACAATGGTGTCCCGGGCAAATATCAGATTAAAGCGAGCCAGATAATTGGTATAGCAGTTATTATTTACTCCTGGCTTGTATTCGTCGGGACCGCAGACTTCGTTCAGATAAAATTCTCCTCCACAGTCCTCAACATAATCGCCCCGGCTGACCCACATTCGAGCCGTTTCTACCAGAATTTCCGCACCCTGATTATAGAGAAATTCATAGTCTTCGGTGGCGGTGACGTAGAGATAAATGGCATAGGCTATATCGGCATCAATATGAAACTGCACGGTGGAGCCCATAAAAAATCCCGAAGCTTCCTTGCCGTTAATCGTTCTCCAGGGATAAAGGGCTCCTTCTACCCTAACCCTGCTGGCATTCTGGCGGGCTTCCTCCAGAATGTTATATCTGTATTCCAGCAGGTTGCGGGCCATCTCCGGTCTGTTAAAGAGATAAAAAGGAACTATGTAGGTTTCAGTATCCCAGAAATAATGACCTTCATAAAACTCTCCTGTCAGCCCCTTGGCAGCCACGCTGGTCTGGCCATCCCGGCCAGTGGACTGCATCAGTTGAAAGGCATTAAAGCGCAGGGCCTGCTGAATGGAGCCATCACCCCGAACAAAAACATCGAAATCCTGCCAGAAATCCTCCATATATTTTTTCTGGGAAATCTTTAATTTTTTGACACCCTGATTAAAACCCCGATTCACCCCGGTCATGGCCTGGTTTAGAATCCTATCCCGACGGGTTTCCCGGGAATTGTAGAAGGCTGCAAATTTAGTCAGCCGGTAATTCTGATCAGGCCTAACATTGAAAGAAAATTCTTCCACAATCTCCTCATCTATAACAAAATTATCCTGTATGAGTCTGGTATCAGCCGGAAGTTCCAGGTCATGTTTAAAGGCCCCGGCCACATCAATTCCACTCCGGGAGGCCTGCTGTATCATATAACTGCGGTTATTGGAAAAACCGGCACTGCTAACTGACATCGTGCGGTCTTTTCGAAAATGATGGCGATTGCCGATCTTACCATCCACGCTGGAAACAAGCCGGACTCTACCCTTAAAGTTCAAGGGTTTCAGCTGATAATCAATCAAAGCAAGATGTTTATTGGACAGGGATATGAGGCGGAGAATTTCCACCTCTATCTCCCGGCCTTCCGGGCTCTGCCAGACAAATTTTCTCCGGAGAACACTGCTACGCATATCAAGAATCCGCTGATAATCTCTGGTTTTACCTGTAAGAAGATCCAGTTTTTCTTCTTCAAGATAAAGATTTATCCCGGTCCAGTCCATCAAATTCACAATTGTCTGACTGTACTTGGGAAGTTTGGGAGCCTCCTCTCCATAAATGATATCTTCTGAATCATAGACTCCATTTATGTAAAAACCGGGAGTGGAAGTGCCGGGCGGTCCGCTGTAGTCCTCTTCCAGGGTCCCCCTCAGCCCCAGATGACCGTTGCCCAGGGAAAAAATGGCTTCATTACGATGATTATTAGCTTGATCAAATTCTTCTTCAATCACATACCAGGGATGCACCTTGAAAAAAGGCTCTCTTCCCAGCTTTTTTTCGTGAAATCTTCGCATTCTTGACCTCCTTTATCCTCCTCCGACCAGAGGGAAAATACTGACAACCTTTCCGGGTTTTACCCGGTCCTGAAGCTCGGCATGATGACCATCCACCAGAATAATCCGGGCTTCCTCCCGGGGTATATCAAAATAGTCCAGCACCTCTGCTACGGTATTAACCTGATCCCCGGGAATCCTGTTGCCCCTCCTTAAACCTTCAGGGCTGTATCTCTCCAGACCTCCGTAAAGATTGACTGTTATCTCAGCAGTCATCAATATCACTTCCTGAAAGATAGCACTTAAAATTCTTAAGCTTCAATCTGTCAAGCGTTTCCTCTCCAGGTATTCCCGAAGAGTTCCAGCCTCTTATCCGATAATAATCTCTTAACATCATTTCTTCCTTCACTACCTCACCGGCCAGAGGTCCACCGCCTCCCTCAACCTTAAAGCGGGGTGGGAGGCTGTCATCACAGCGCCGGAAACCGACAGCCAGATTAAAGATCTTTTCCAGATTCCAGATTCTTTCCCCGATAGCATAAAATTCATCCTCCGGAAAAGAAACTCCGGTGACAGCTTCCAGCATCTCCCGATAAAAGCCCTCAGCCAAAGCAAAGAGGGTGAATTTACAGACAATCAGCGAATCTAAAATAGCATTGAGATCCTGCTGATGAATCAAAAGGGCGGCTTTCCCCTCTTCGGTAAAACGGTCTATTCTTTCCGGAAGCCCCAGGAGCTCTATATTCAGCATGTTGGCTCTAAGATGACAGGCCCCTCGGTTGGAGGTAATATAGCCCAGTCCCTGACCCTTCATTCCCCGGGGATCAAAGGCCGGGATATCAAGACCCTTAACCTGCATAGCCAGCTCAGGATGGCCGGCTTCCCTGGCAAACCTTAAAGAGCCTCGAGCCAGCCTGTCTCCCAGACCCCGACGCCGGGCAATATCTTCAATCAAATCAGCCAGCCCCTCAGCACTGTCAAAGGATATTTGATAATCAAAGTATCCCCTGTCAACAAGTTCCATTAAACAGGCAATTACCGAGCCGGTGGAGATGGTATCCAGACCCAGTTCATTACAGAGCTGATTAAACTTCGCTATAAGTTCCGGGTCAGAAATTCCCAGATTGGAACCCAGCAGACCTATTGTCTCATATTCGGGACCGGCCTGCTCACCTTCCGGGCCAATTATTTTGCGGGCACAGGCAATAGGACAGTTAAAGCAGCTGCCTGAACTGGCTTCCATCCGGTCTCTCAGGCTCTCTCCGGAAATGCTGTCCGCCCCGGCAAATTGGGTTTCCTGAAAATTTCTGGTGGGTAAAACACCGGCCTCGTTGATTAGATTAACAAGCATGGAGGTTCCCATCTCTTCAAGCCTGCTGGCAGTCAGGGGACTGTTTTCCAGCCAGGTTAAAGATTTCTCCTTGATTTTCTCCGTCCTCTTTCTGTCAGCCACACCGGGCTGCCGGGATCCGGTCAGGGAAACTGCCTTTAAATTTTTACTGCCCAGGACAGCACCCATGCCGCCCCGTCCCAGGGTGCGATTTTCTCCCACCGAGACCGAGGCAAAATAAACCTGATTTTCTCCGGCAGGACCGATATAGGCATGCTGATAATCAGGCAGCTTCTGATCTAAATGCTCCCAGGTTCGGCTGTTATTCCAGCCGGAGAGTTCCGGACAGTCAACAAATTTAATGCTGTTTTCGTTAATCTCCAGTCTGGTTAATGTTTCGGCTTCCCCCGTGATAACCAGAGCATCATATCCTGCTCCTTTCAGAGTCGGTCCCCAGTAACCTCCGGCATTGGAATCAAAAATGGTTCCCGTCAGAGGTGATCTGGTAGTGAGAGTCATCCGGCCCGTGGTGGGTACCACGGTAGCTGTCAGAGGCCCGGCGGAAAAAACCAGCGTATTTTGTGGAGAAAGAGATTCGGTCTCGGGAATTTCCAGGAATTTAAAAAGCAGCCTGGCTCCCAGCCCCCGCCCTCCCAGGAATTTATGATAAAGGTCTTCCCCGGGTTCCAATATCTGATACTCTTTACTGCTTAAATCAATAAATAATATTTTTCCCATCCAGCCCGGCATAATAATTATCCTTTCCAGCAGCAGTTAAATTAAAATAAAAATTTATTTATAAAAATATATCAGAGAAGGCACCTGCTGAGCAGTGCCAACTTCAAGATAAAATATTTGAACCCCAATGTCAATACCCGAGGAGCGAACAAAAAGTATTCTTAATGCTCGGTTATCTCACCCTGCAGGACCGAAATTCCATGAGGGATAATATCAATCACGGTAGCAAGACATTCTTTGACTGCCCTGGGACTGCCGGGAAGATTTAAAATCAGGCTCCGGTGACGCAGGCCGGCTCTTGCTCGAGAAAGATAGGCCAGTTCGGTGTATTTAGCTGTTTCAGCCCGCATTTTTTCACCCAGACCCGGAACCTCCCGATCAATTACCTCCCCGGTTGCTTCCGGAGTAACATCCCGGGGAGCAAAGCCGGTTCCTCCGGTAGTGACAAGCAGATCAGCCCTTTCATTATCGGCCAGTTCCCGCAGTTTTTTGCTGATAATCTCTTTCTCATCAGGGATAACCTCATAAAAAACTACCTCATCACCCCGGTCGGTAAAGATATCTCTGATAACCGGGCCGCTGGCATCCTCCCGAAGGCCCTGTGAACCTTTATCACTGACTGTGAGAATCGCTATTTTCACCGGCTGAAACCTCCTCTGCCAGAATTTTCATTCCCGGTCTGACTCTGCCGCCCTCCAGCACCCGGGCAAAAATACCTTCCCGGGGCATAATACACTCTCCTACGGTTTGAGCGATGGCACAGCCGGAATGACACTCCTTGCCGATCTGGGTTACCTCCAGCAGCACCTCGCTTCCCAGGTATAACCTGCTTCCCACCGGAAGGGTGTGAAGTTCAAATCCCCGGGTGGTAATGTTTTCAGCAAAATCTCCATAACCAATCATAGCAGCCTGAGAGCCGGCTCTACCCCGCATTTTACACATGCTTTCTTCCGCCAGCAGGCTGACCTGACGGTGCCAGTCTCCAGCATGAGCATCACCCCTGACACCCAGATTTTCCTCAAGCTCAATAACCGGCAGGGGCTTTTTCACAGTCCCCTTTTTCTCACTGAGGGCTACTGCTATAACCTGACCCCGATAGCCAGGCAGATTTTCCTGGCTGATATCACCGGATTGACCCCCAGTTTTTTCCAGCAGGCGGATTTCAGAAATTTCCATGGTCTTATCAACTGCCTTGCACATATCATAGATTGTCAGAGCTGCCGAACTGACTCCCTGGAGGGCTTCCATCTCGACTCCGGTGGTATAGGTGGTTCTGGCCAGACAGCGAATTCTGACGGTATCCGGTTTAACCACTTCAAAGCTGAGGTCAACCTTGCTGAGAGGAAGCTGATGGCAGAGTGGAATTAAATCCGGGGTTTTTTTAGCGGCCATAATGCCGGCCAGCCTCGCAGTCTGCAAGACCGCACCCTTCTCAATTTCTCCGGCCTCTATCTGCCTCAGGGTTGCCGGCTGCATGCTGATCTCTCCCGTTGCCACTGCTGTCCTCCTGGTTGTTTCCTTGTCTGAGATATCAACCATCTTTGCCTCTCCTGATTCTGTTAGGTGAGTGAATTTATTCTCCAATGTTTTATCCCCCTGTTAGCCCCCGATCTGGGACATATTTCTGGCGAGCTGCTGTGCTTTTGTTAAATTATGAGCAGCTGGTTTAACCTGGCAGGCCTGGGCCAGAATCTCTGCCAGACTCTCCTGAGAAAGAAGCCTGTCTGCTTCATCATAAAGATTGAATTCTCTGTCTTCAGCAAGACAGGGCTTTAAATAACCATCGGCTGTCAATCTCAGCCTGTTGCAACTGCTGCAAAAATTATGGCTCAAAGGAGAAATAAAGCCCAGTCTGCCCTCTCCACCGGCAATTTCATAGTTGCGGGACGGGCCGGAGCCGGTTATCTCCAGTGGTTTAAGCTGATAGCCAGCCTGCTTTATTCTGGCAATTATCTCAGCTGCGGGCAGATAACCATCCTGTCTTTCTTTGCTTTCACCATTCAAGGGCATCAATTCAATAAATCTGACCTGAAGACCCTCTTCCCGGCTCAGACTGACAAAATCCAGAATTTCATCATCATTAAAATCTCTGATAATCACCACATTGATTTTAACGGGATTCAAGCCGACCTCCCGGGCCCTCTCTATTCCCCGTCTGACCCGGGCCAGCCCATCTAACCGGGTAATTTTTTTAAACCTCTCAGCTTTAAGGGTGTCAAGGCTGATATTAATCCTGTCCAGTCCGGCCTGTTTTAATTCATAGGCCCGGTCTTCCAGATAATAACCGTTGGAGGTCATGGTCAGTTCCTGCAGGCCGGGCAGCCGGGCTAAAGATTCCACCAGGCTGATAACACCCCTGCGCACCAGAGGCTCACCTCCGGTCAATCTGAACCTGTCAATCCCGGCTTCCAGGGCTACCCTGACAAAGCTTTCTATCTCTTCATAACGCATAATATCATCATGGCTCTTATATTCCACCCCTTCTGGAGGCATGCAGTAGCGGCAGCGCAGATTGCAGCGGTCGGTAATTGAAATCCTGAGATAATTAATCTGACGGTTACAGCTGGCTTCAATTCCCATTGTTATCCCTCCGGGGTTCAAGATATCTTAGTTGAGATTCTCCGGCAGGCTGATAACCAGCCAGCTTCTCAAGCCGGTTTTGAAAATCTGAACTTAAAATTACGTCCTTAAGCCTGGCAACTGCTCTGCTGTTTTCCAGGCGAACCGGGAAAATCACTTCAAATCTTTCCCTGGTCAGGGGCACAAAGTCCAGCTCAAAGGCTTCGGCCACCGCTTTGATTCCCAGACCGACATCGGCTGTGCCGGCCGCCACAGCCTGAGCCACCGCGGCATGGGTATATTCCTCCCGTTGATAACCGCTGATCTCACCAGGCTCAATTCCCTCCCTGCTCAGCTGATAATCCAGCAAAATCCTGGTTCCGGCTCCCCGCTGGCGGTTGATAAAAGAAATATCTCCATCAGCCAGATCGGATAAACCGTCAAACTTACAAGGATTCCCCCGGGCCACCAGCAGACCCTGCTCTCTCCAGGCCAGGGTCAGCAGACAGTATTTCTCCCGGGCTATCTGCCGAAGATAGGGGATATTGTGATCCCCGCTCTCAGGATCCAGCAGATGGGAGGTTGCCAGCTGACATTCCCCCCGGACCAGAGCATGAAGACCGGCCTGGCTGCCCCGGGATTGAATTTTTAACTGCACCGGATTCTCCAGCAGCCGGAGTTCCTGCTGCAGGGACTCCAGCAGAGGGTCATTACTGCCCAGCAGCAGCAGTCCTTCTTTGATCTCCTGCTCTTTTTCCAGCAAAATTATTTCGGCTTCCTCTCCTGGGCTCAGACCCTCCCGGTTGGCCGGCACCAGCAGCAGGCCATCGGCCTGGAGGATAGATTTCATGGCTGCGGCCCCCCGGCTCCGGGGTACTGCCACCGGTTTAACCCCGGCAGAGTTGGTGCCGGAAGATTCATCCTGTGTCTCCGGGTAAAAGAGATTGGCTCTGAGAAATTCCAGCCGGCCGGGACGGGAACCGATTTTCCGTTTTATCCGGGCGGTAATCTTATCCCGGCTTTCCTGCTTCCGGCCTGCCAACCAGTTTACTGCCGGTACGGCAAAAAGATGAAAATCCAGCAGGCAGGAAAGGGGATAGCCAGGCAGGCCTATCACCGGAGTTTCATTGATGCTGCCCAGCAGAACTGGTTTGCCGGGAGCTATATCGACTCCATGCAAAATAACCTCTCCCTTTTCAGCCACTATCCCGGGAGTAAAATCCTTTTTGCCGGCTGAAGAACCGGCTATGATAATGATAAAGTCGGTGGTTTCTACCAGGGCGCTGATCTCAGCTGAAATCCTTTCACAGTCATCGGGAATAATCCCGGCAAAATCAACTTCAATATTATTTTGACTGCACCAGCTGGAAATCATAGCAGAATTAAAATCAACTATTTCTCCCAAAGCCGGTTCCTCTTCAGGCGGGATTATCTCATCGCCGGTGGCCAGCAGTCCCAGTCGGGGAGGCTTGTAAACTTCTATTTCTCTGATTCCTGCCTCCAGCAGAGCTCCAATGTGATATTCTTTCAGCTGCTGTCCTGTGGTTATCAACAGCTCGCCTCTGAGTACGCTTTCCCCGATTGTTCTGACATGCTGCCAGGGTGCTGCTGCGCTGAAGATGCGGACCTGATTATCCTTCAACAGTTCGACATCCTCAATTTTGATCACGGCATTAAACCCCTGAGGCAGGGGATCACCGGTATTAACCTCCAGGCAATCCCGGGAAATTTCCAGAATTCCAGGATTTCTTTCGTTAATTCCCCGGGTCTGCTCTGCCCTTACTGCAATGCCATCCATAGCAGCAGCATTAAAGTGAGGAGCAGATCTTTCAGCTCTAACAGGAGCAGCACTGAACCGGCCTCCGGCTTCCCGGACAGCAATTTTTTCGCGGGTCCGGTGAATCCGCTGATAAAACTGCCGCCAGATTTTTCGGGCCGCTGCCAAATCCTTTTTATCGAGATAAATATTTCTCTCAGCCATCTTTATCTATTCCCCTTCTAAATAATAGTCCCCTCTCTCCGGTAAGAGGAATAACCTCAACCGGAGAACCGGCAGGCAGACCCTCCTGCCCGGCAGCAATCCTTACCACTCCTGCAGACTCCACCAGGGTTGTTATTAAATTGGATTTGCCGGCTATTGGTCTGGCCCCGGTAATCACATCTTTCTCCCTGCCACTTTTCTTCCGAGATAAAGCCACCGGAAAAAATTCCTCCCGCCCCGGTGCTGAAGAGATGGGCTGCTCCAGTCGGGCAGTAATGGCTGTCAGGTAAACTTCTTCTTTAGAGGGCAGAGAAAGGCCCCGGATTAACCTGACCAAAGCCGGGATAATCAGAGTGGCAATTACCAGAGCAGAGGCCGGATTTCCCGGAAGTCCCAGCACCGGTGTTTCCTCCAGAAATCCAAGAATTGTGGGTTTGCCCGGCTTCACCGCCAGACCGTGAAGAACAACTCCGGGGCTGCCAGACTGATTAATAACATCTATGGAAAGGTCTTTAACTCCAACCGAACTGCCTCCCGAAAGCAGAATCAGATCACTTTCCCGACATTTTTCTAAAGCCCGGGAAAGAGCCTGACGGCTGTCTTCTACTATCCCGTAAAGAAGGGGTTTAAGCCCCCATTCTGCCAGCAGGGCACCGAGAGCATAGCTGTTAATATCCCTGATCTCTCCAGGCCGGCGTTCTTCCTCCGGGGGAATGAGTTCATTGCCTGTTGAAATAACAGCGGCTTTAAGAGCAGGAAATACCGGCACCCGGTAATATCCCAGACCGGCCAGCGCTCCTATTTCAGGGGCGCCTAGTTTACTGCCGGCTTCAAGCAGAACGGATTCAGCTTTAATGTCATCTCCCTGATGTATGACATGCTGGCCGGGGGCATAATCTGACATTACTTCAATCCGACCATCGGAGATTTTTTCCGTGTCTTCAATCATTATACAGCAGTCCGCCTCCCGGGGCAGCATTCCTCCGGTGGGAATGGCAGCAACCTCTCCCCGGTTCAGTTCCAGGGAGGTGCTTTTCCCCATTTCCACTTCACCGATAACATCAAGATAAACCGGAAGATCGGGGCCCGCTCCATAGGTGTCCTCAGCCCGGGCTGCATAACCATCAACTGCCGAACGGGAAAAGGGAGGAAGATCTTCCCCGGCCTTAAGGGTCTCTGCCAGAATCCGCCCCCGGGCCTCTTTCAGATCTACCATTAGCCTTTCCTGCTGCTGAAAGGATGTCACACTATTTCTGAGAATATCAGCCAGTTCCTGGCTGGTTTTCAGCTGCAAAAATTCTCCGGTCATAGATTTCCCTTTCCTTCCGTTATTTAAATAAACCCAGCTGACAGCGACAAACCTTGATGCCCTCCCTGTTTAACTTTCTGCCAAATTCCCCGTAACCAAGACCCAGTAGATCGCTGATAAGCTGGGCCCGGTAACAACTAATTTCATCGCCGGGTAAAGTAAATTTTAGATCAGTTAAATCTTTATTATTCTGCAGTTCCACGTAATCTACAATCAACTGGGCTTCCCGACACACTTCCTCTTCAGCACTATCTAAGGGTTCCCCCTCACTGACATAGATAATAAGACCGGGATTAATGTATTCTGCAATTTCATTGCCCTCCACAAGCAGATAATCTATACCATCCGCCAGCATTTTATAGGCTTTTTCCAGGGTTGAATTTAACTCTGACATTGTGGAGGAAAGATAAATAATTTGAGCTGCGCCGGAATTTAAATAGGGGGAGATTCCAGGAGATTCGGCCCGCATTATATTATGATCATCGGTTACCATGGCCGAGCCTGAATCCTTAATTTCACCCTTTAAGATGCCAATTCCACACCTCAGATTATTGGTCAGCATAACGCCAAGTTTTGTCCGCCCGCTGCCCTCCGGCCGGCCGGTTAAAGCAATTGATTCCATTTTATATCAACTTCCTTCCCTACTAAAGCAAATTCTCAACATTTTTCAATATTCCTGCAGGATTATTGTTATTTTTTCTTGAAATAAGGTAAATAACAGGCAGGATATATCCTGTAAACCGGCCCTTAAAAAGATAAATCGGTACCTGCAGCAGGGTACCGGAAAGCAAAATCAGGTCTCCTTTCCAGTAATGGGAGGCTCGACGGTTTCCCGGCCGGCCCTGTCGGCCAGACAGTCCAGACTGCTTACCGGTTAATTTCGGGACTGAAGGCTCGAAGACTCAAAATTTTAAGCAGATATTTTATTCTCCCATTCATTGTATCAAAAAAACTGCTAAATCTCCAGTTTTAAATCGTATTATTCTCAAAGGGCAGGAAAGGAGTAGAAAAATGGGTGATCTGTTTGATTTCTCCTGGCACAGTATAGCTTTTATTCTGATTACAATGCTCTGGTGGCTAGAATTTCGAATCTTTCCCTCAACCGGTTCCAGGCGCCAGGATGCCGGCAGTCAGAGTTTTAAATTCATCCTGGGGGCAATTCTGACCACAATACTGATCAGCATTATTTTTGCCATCATTGATTTTGGCGTAATTACAGGGTTTCCTGGCAGAATAATACAAATGCTGGGTATAGTGCTCTATTCCTTCGGCCTGGTACTGAGATACTGGTGCTCTTACCTGCTGGGAATATATTTTACCAGAGATATTGCTGTCCAGGAAGGGCAGGAACTGGTCAGTTCCGGGCCCTATCGTATCCTCCGCCACCCTCTCTATCTTGGACTGCTGCTCCTGACATTGGGGGTTCCCCTTTATTTTGGCAGTCTGCCGGGCCTGTTTCTGGGGGGTATTTTAATGCCCTGGGCAATAAGAGAAAGAATTCTAACTGAGGAAAGGAAATTATCCGAAGCTCTGGGAAAAAAGTACACCGACTGGGGCAAAGACCGTTATCGTTTAATCCCCTTTATTTATTAATCCGCCACTGGAGGTGAAAGGACTGAGTAATAATAAATCTACAGTTGTAATAGGAGCCGGTCTGGCCGGAATGTCAGCCGCCATCAGGCTCAGGACCGCCGGCTTTCAGGTTGCCCTGCTGGAAAAAAACAGCCATTTTGGTGGCAAAGTAAACTCTTATAAAACCTCTGGCTTCAATTTTGAACTTGGCCCCTCTCTGCTGACCATGCCCCGGGTTTTTGAAGAGCTATTTCAGGAAGCGGGGAAAAATTTTCATCACTATGTCAGCCTGCAGCGCCTGCCTCTGGAATGGCGGACTTTTTTCAGTGATGGTACAAAAATTGATATCTACTCCCGGATAGAATCTATCCAGCAGAAAAATCCTGAACTGGGGAAGAAAGATATTAATGCGCTGAAAGATTACCTTAAATACAGCCAGCAGATGTTTGAAAAGATCAGAAAAGGTTATATAAAATCAGGGCTTGATACCAGCAGAGAAATAATTCAGCACTATGGATTGTTTAAAACCTTTCGCGGTTTGGATGTCTTTCTCTCCATGAGTGATGTGGTTTTCAGATATATCAGCAATCCTTATTTGAGGACTGTCCTCAATTCTTTCAGCAGATATATTGGTTCTTCACCCTACCGGGCCCCTGCTGTCATGAATCTTCTCCCCCATGTTCAGCACGAATTTGGCCTCTGGCAGGTTTCGGGTGGAATGCAGAATCTGGCCCGGGCCTGTTATCTGCTGGCTCGAGAACTTGGAGTTAAATTTTACTTCCGCCATCAGGTTACTGCTGCGGATATCAGCAACAATAGAATTTCAGCTGTTAGCACGGATAGGGGCTCTCATTTTTCAGCTGATTATTTCCTGTCCAATATGGAGGTAATTCCTTTCTATCAAAAAATAACCGGAGAGGATGAAGAATTTCTCAGTCAGTTTTCCCGGTATGAACCAAGCTGCTCGGGATATGCCCTTCATCTCGGAGTTGATAAAACCTATCCCCGTCTTGCTCACCACAACCTGTTTTTTTCCGGCAATCCCCGGAATAATTACCGTTCAGTCTTTAAAAATTACAGTCTACCTGAAGATCCCACGATCTATCTAACCGCACCATCGCAAGCAAACTCCCGGAGAAAAGCTGAAGGGCAGCAATACTTAAAAATCTTAGTTCACGTACCCTACCTTCAGAAAGAACCCTTCAGCCTGGAGGAATATGAAAAATTCGAGGAAAGAATTTTAGAAAAACTGGAAAATATGGGCCTGAAAAATCTACGGGATAATATAATCTGCAGGAAAATCCTGCTGCCGGAGGATATGGAAGCTTTATACTTCTCCAACCGGGGCTCTCTCTACGGGGTGGTGGCTGATATGGATAAAAACAGGGGGTTGAAGGCGCCCAAAAAATGTGAAAAGTACGATAATCTTTTCTTTGCCGGCAGTACTGTTAACCCCGGCGGGGGGCTACCCATGGTAGTTCTTTCCGGCCGGCAGGCTGCTGATAAAATTATCTCTCAGGAGGAAAACTATTATGCTGAAAATTGATATACCAGGATTTAAAGATCTCTCCATAGAAAAAATTGTCTTTGATTATAACGGGACCCTGGCCTTACAGGGAGAAATCAAGCCAGAAATACTGAAAAAGCTAAAGGAGCTGGCAGGCTATTTTGAAGTATATGTTGTCACCGCTGATACCTATGGAACGGTTAGACAGACCTTTGCCGGCAATTCTGTCAGGGTGAAAATTATTTCTGGCAGCCAGGGACGGAAAGATAAAGAGGATTTTGTGAAAAGTTTAAATTCCAGAGAGGTGCTGGCTGTGGGAAATGGCAGAAATGACACCGCCATGCTGCAGGAAGCCGCCCTGGGCATTGCTGTCCTGGAAGGAGAAGGAATGGCTGCTGAGCTTTACGGCTCCACGGATTTAATCTGCCCGGGCATTGCTGAAGTTTTTGCTCTCCTGGAGAACCCTCGGAGTCTCAAAGCCAGCCTGCGGGGTTAAGCCCGGGACTACCCAGCCCATCCAGAATTCAGGGAGAATATCAGCCAAAAAATCAAACCCCGGGAATACCCGGGGTTTTTTCAGTTGATTAATTTTGAGTCTGCAGGAAGTATTTCCGGGATCTATTATAAGTTTTTTCAGCCTCTTCATCAAAAAGACAGCCCGGAATTTCTCCTTTATTATTATGGTATTGAATGCAGGCACAGCAGTTACCCTTGCGGGGACAAGATTCATAGGAACAGCTACAATATTCAAGGTTATTCTCCATTTCAGGACATTCCGGCATTCTCTTACCACCTCCCAACCTCTTATTATCTTTGCTTTTTCAGTATAATTTTACTATCTATCCTGAAAAATTTCAATGATTTCTGCCTGAATCAAACAAACATCTCCAGTTTCCTGCTGCCAGAAATATAAAGATTCTGTTCTTCCAGCCCGGTAAGATCCCGGCTGTCAAAAATTATCAATAGATAATTCTGCCAGCCTATCAAATGAAGAAGTCTGGCCTCTTTACCGTATTCTATAGTTAAAGAAAAATTTAACTCTTCCTGGACTTCAAATGAGATTATTTTCAATGTAATACCTCCCCACTTCGGAGTTGAAACTAACTACCAACTTTGAATTTAAGATTCTCCTCAATATTCCTGCCGACAAACTGATTCTGATACAGTTCATAATAATATCCTCTCCGTTCAAGCAGCTCCAGATGACTGCCGCTTTCTCTAATCTTTCCCCCGGATAATACCAGGATTCGGTCGGCATGCTTAACCGTTGACAATCTATGGGCTATGATAAAACTGGTCCTCCCGGCCAGAACTTGATCTACTGCTTTCTGGATAATAATCTCCATCTCGGTATCAATGGAAGAAGTAGCTTCATCGAGAACAAAGAGAACCGGATCATTTAAAATTGCTCGGGCAAAAGAAATAAGCTGCTTCTGCCCGGTGGAAAGCAGATCGCCGCCTTCACCCACCTCTGTCTGATAACCCCATGGGAGTCTGTCAATAAAGCTGTCAGCCTGAACCAGCTGGGCCACTTTTTTTATCTGTGCTTCAGAGGCTGAAGGTCTGGCAAACCTGATATTATCAGCTATGGTACCGCTAAACAGATGGGGGTCCTGAAGAACATAGCCGATATGGGACTGCAGCCAGCTCTGGGAACGTCTGCGGTAGTCAGTTCCGTCCAGCAATATTTGCCCGGAAACCGGTTCATAAAATCGGCAGAGCATATTTACTATTGTACTTTTGCCAGAGCCGGTTTCGCCAACTAGTGCAATTTTTTCTCCGGGGTCTACCTCAAGATTGAAGTTTTCCAAAATCGGTTCCCCGGACTGATAGTGAAAATCCACTCCCCGGAACTGCACCCGGCCCTTAAAGACAGGCCAGTTTGTGCGGTCGGGCTGTAAAATAGTGCCGAATCGGGCTGAGACCTCTTCAGTATCAGTAATTTCTGGTTCTGTGTTGATCAGAGATAATACCCGCTCTCCGGCTGCCTGAGCTGACTGCAGCTCGGCAAAAACCCGGGCTAACTCCCGCACCGGCTCGAAAAACTGAATGGTGTAGTTAACGAAGGCTACCAGCGTACCATAGGTTATAAAACCCTGGAAAACCGCCGAACTTCCCTGCCAGAGAGCCAGGCCCGTCCCTATGCTGCTCAAAGACAGAACCAGAGGCATAAAAAGAGCTGAAAAAACTGCAGCTCTAACCGAAGAAGCTTTCATGCTGGCTGTGAGATCAGCAAACTCTCTGGAGTTATCCTCTTCTCTCACCAGAGTTTTGCTGGTTCGGGCTCCACTGATGCCCTCATTAAAGGCTCCGGTTATTCTGGAGTTTAACTTCCTGACCAGCCGGAATTCACCGAGAATTTTCTTCTGAAAGTAAAGGCTGATCAGGACCAGGGGAGGTACCACTGAAAGTGTAATTAAAGCCAGGCGGAG
>PWHA01000281.1 GCA_003554685.1 Halanaerobiaceae bacterium | reverse complement strand
TATCCCATCCGTACCTATGTCAAAAAATTCAGTAAGGAGACGGTCCGGGATGCCATACGGCGGGAGCTGGCCCGGGACGGTCAGGTCTATTACGTCCACAACCGGGTCGAGGATATTGACAGCCAGGCTGAAATGGTGCAGGAGCTGGTGCCCGAAGCCCGGGTGGCCATAGCCCACGGCCAGATGCGGGAGAGCAAACTGGAAAAAATCATGATGAACTTCTATGATAAAGAGTATGACATACTGGTCTGCACCACCATCATTGAAAATGGTCTTGATATTGCCAATGTCAACTCCATCATCATCAACCACGCCGAGAAGCTCGGTCTGGCCCAGCTCTATCAGCTCAGGGGCCGGGTCGGCCGCACCAACCGGGTGGCCTACGCCTACCTGATGTATCAGGAGGATAAGATCCTGCCCGAGGTTGCCGAAAAGAGACTCCAGGCCATCAAGGAATTTACCAGCCTGGGCTCCGGTTTTAAGATAGCCATGCGCGATATGGAGATCCGGGGAGCCGGCAATATTCTCGGCCCCGAGCAGCACGGACATATCGCCAGCGTGGGGTATTCTCTTTACTGCAAACTGCTGGAGCAGGCCATGGAGGAATTAAAGGGCGAGGAGGAAGAGGAGAAAGTGGAAGCCGAGGTCAGACTCAACCTCGACGCCTTTATTCCGGAAGATTACATTCCTGATTCCAGCCAGAAGATAGATATCTATCAGCGGATAATGGCCGCCGGAAGTGATCATAAGCTGGCTGATATTAAAGCCGAACTAGAGGATAGGTTTGGAGATCTTCCGGAGCAGGTTGCTAACCTGCTCTTCATCAGCCGGGTAAAATTAAGGGCCGGCCGGCTTAAGATAACGGAAGTTAAAGAGGAACAGGATAGAATAAGCTGTTACTTCCAGGATAAGAAGAGTGTTGACAGTGAGGCTGTCATGAAGCTGGCTCGGGAATATTCCCGGGAAATCAAGATCAGATCGGCCAGCAGGCCGGTAATCAGTGTCAGAAAGTCCGGCAGCAGAGACAAGAAAGAGCTGCTGCTGGCCGTGCTGGATTCCCTGCGGGAGTTTGTTTCCCGGCATGTTGAGCTGGAATCCGGGAAAGTCGGTGATGAGGTTGGAAGCTAAGAAGTCCCGGAATTTCGTGGTGGGAGCGGCTATTCTCAGCGTTGCCGGAATTCTCTCCCGGGTCATGGGCCTGGGCTACCGGGTGGTGCTGATCCGCATGATCGGTGCCGAGGGTATGGGACTCTATCAGATGGCCTACCCTCTGTATACTATCATGCTAGTTATTTCCCGTTCCGGAATACCGGTGACCCTGGCCAAAATGATCTCGGAGAGAATTGCCCGGGAAGAAAAAAAGGATGCCTATCGCATCTTTACCATAGCCCGGGTTTTAAGTGTTGTCATCGGGCTGCTGGCAGCCCTGACCATGGCTCTGATAGCCCGGCCGGTGATCTCTCTGCTCAGGCTTGACCCCCGGGCTTATTATGCCCTGCTGGCGATTTCTCCGGCCATCCTGGTGGTTTCAATTATGGCCAGTTTCCGTGGCTTTTTCCAGGGACTGCAGGACATGAAGCCGACCGCCATCTCCCAGCTGATCGAGCAGTTTGTCCGGATGATAACCATGATATCTCTGGCCTATCTTCTGCTGCCGCTTGGTTTAGGTTATGCTGCTGCCGGTGCTTCCTTCGGGGCTTTTACCGGCGCAGTTGCTGGACTTTTGCTGGTAATTTATATATACTATAAAAGGAGAGGGGATATCTTTGCCTTTCTGGCTGAAGACCGGGCTATTTCCAGCCTTAAAGTCCGGCCGGTTTTAAAAGAATTTTTCGGGCTGGGAGTGCCCATCACCCTGGGTGCCCTGGTCATGCCACTGATGAGCTTTGTGGACTGGGTATTTGTCCCCCAGCGCCTTCAGGCAGCCGGTTTCGTCATGGAGAGGGCCACCACCCTCTACGGTCAATTTACCACGGTGGCCATGCCCCTGGTCCATTTTCCCACCATCATCACCGTTTCCCTGGCCACCAGCCTGGTGCCAGCCATCTCGGAAGCCTTTGCCGTCAGAGACGAAACCCTGATCCGGGAGCGCACTTCCACCGCCCTGAGGCTGACAGTCATGCTGGGCATTCCGGCAGCCATCGGCCTCTTTGTGCTGGCCGCCCCCCTGACCGGGGTGATTTTTGCCGAGCCCCAGGCTGCCAGCATTCTTCAGATTACTGCCCTGGGTGTTGTCTTCATTACTTTACAGCAGACCTCTTCGGCCATTTTGCAGGGAATCGGCAGAACCGACCTTCCTGCCAAAAACCTTTTTCTGGGCGCGATCTGTAATGCCGTCATCAACTTTACTCTGACGGGAATCCCGGCCTTTAACATTCACGGAGCAGCCTTGGGAACGGTAGCCGGCTTTGCCGTTGCCGCAGCCCTGAACATAATTTATGTCAAAAAATTAACCGGAACACTTTTTACCTCACCGGCCCGGGTCGGTTATCCGGCCCTTTCAGCTCTAATTATGGGTATAACGGTATACTTCTTTCATTCCCTGATGCTCTCCCTGTCAGCCGATATTTTCAGATTTTCCGGTCTGGTAAGTCTCACTGCCGCAGTGGGACTGGGAGTGGTGCTCTATGGCTTTCTGCTTATTTATTCCGGAGAGGTTGGAGCTCAGGAGCTGAAGCTGATACCGGGTGTTGGTGCCAGAATATCAGGAAAACTACAGGATTGGGGTGTATTATAAGAGCTTATGGAAGAGCTTATGAATAATCAACCTAGGGATAAAGATATTTTATGTCAGGAAGTTAATAAACTACACCAGGTTATGGCCCGCCTCCGCTCCGAGGAGGGCTGTCCCTGGGATCGAGTTCAAACCTATAAATCCCTCAGACCCTATATAATTGAGGAGGCCTATGAAGCGGTGGAGGCCATTGACACCGGCGATCCGGAGCTGATGGCCGAGGAACTGGGCGATCTGCTGCTGCAGGTGGTTTTTCAGGCCAGGATTGGAGAGGAAAATGATGATTTTGATTTGACCGGGATTATCAGCCGGCTGACTGAAAAATTGATCCGCCGCCATCCCCATGTCTTTGGTGATGAGAGAGCTGACACTCCCGAAGATGTTAAGCTGACCTGGCAGGCTGTCAAGGATGCCGAAAAGGAAAAGCTGCTTAGCAACAAATCCGTCAATGGCAATAACGAAGTTTGTCAGCAGGAGGAGAGCAGAGAGAAGCAAGGCAGCGAAGAGATGGAAGAGATGGTAGACAGCCAGGAAATGGGAGAGATCCGGGAAAATGAGGGCCTAACTGAAAGTACTGCCAGCAGGTCGATTCTGGCTGACTGCCAGAAAAATCTGCCCGCCCTGCTGCAGGCCCGGGAAGTCCAGGTTTTAGCTGCTGAAGTGGGTTTTGACTGGGAGGAAGTTGACCCGGTTTATAATAAGGTCGGGGAGGAACTGGAAGAGGTCCGCCAGGCAGCCCGGCAGCAGGACCGGGAGCAGATTGCCCGGGAGATAGGGGATCTTCTTTTTGCCGCCGTCAACCTGGCCCGTTTCCTCGATGTCAATCCCGAAATTGCCCTGCTGGGCTGTGTCCGCCGCTTCAAGGAGAGGTTTTCTTTCATAGAAGAGAAGGTTGAGTCCAGGGATCTCAAGCTGATCGAGATGACGCTGGAAGAGCTTGATGCCATCTGGGAAGAGGCCAAACTCAATCAAGAAGGTGATGAGTAGATGCCGGGGAAAAAAGCAGGAGTTTTTTTAGTTACCGCTCTGCTGGTGCTGGGAATTACCCTGACTGCCGGAGCTCTTGATAACAATGATCTTTCAGCAATACTGATGGAAGCTAAAACCGGTCAGGTCTTCTATGAAAATAACGCCGATGAAGAGCTGCCTCCGGCCAGTGTTACTAAAATTATGACAGTTCTCCTTACCATGGAAGCCATTGAAAATGGTGAGCTGGAATTAACCGATACCACCATCATCAGCAGCGGGGCATCTTCCATGGGAGGTTCCCAGATATTTCTTGATTCCGGCGATGAAATCCCCATTGAAGAACTGCTCATGGCTGTTACCATTGCCTCAGCCAATGATGCCAGCTACGCCCTGGCTGAAGCGGTAGGCGGGCATTACGATAACTTTATTGAGATGATGAATGACCGGGCCCGGGAACTGGGCATGGAAAATACCAATTTTACCAATCCTCACGGTCTGTCCGATTCCGACCATTACAGTACTGCCCGAGATATCAGCAAAATGGCCCGGGAACTGGTGCAGTACCAGGAAGTTCTAAACTGGAGCCAGAGCTGGCTGGAATATCTGGAACTTCCGGACCGGCAGGCTATGCTGACCAACACCAACCGGATGATTTTGCAGTATCCCGGCATGGACGGTTTGAAAACCGGCTATACCAGGGCTGCCGGTTTCTGCCTGGCTGCCACAGCCAGCCAGGGAGATTTTCGCCTGATATCAATTATGCTGGGGGCCGATTCCCGCCAGCAGCGTGAAGAACTGACCGGCAAGTTGCTGGATTACGGTTTTGAAAATTATCGTCAGGAAATTCTGCTCGCCCGGGAGGATGAGATCGAAGGGATTTTAGTCCCTGAAAGTGAGAGTGAATATGTCAGCATCCGCACGGACCGTGATTTAACTGCTATTATCCCCCGCTATGAAGAACATACTGTCGATACCGATATAAAAATTCAATCCGAGCTAGAACTACCGATTTTAGCTGGCACTAAACTGGGCGAAGCAGTCGCTATGGTCGATGGCGAGGAAGTCCACCGCACCAATCTTCTGGCCGCCCATGATATAGAGCGGGCCGGCTTCTTTACCCGCCTGCTGCGCAGGGTTAGGAGTTTGCTCAGGCGTTGAGTGGTGGAACCGTAAATGGTGGAACCGGGTACTTCCTGTTTTCTCGACAAATTTACTGTAAAAACACCAGGCCTTATTCAAAAATAACAACTAATAATTAAAGTATCAGGTGATCAGCAAAACCCGGTTATTACAGCCGGGTTTTATCTTTCTTTATTTTATGATATTGGCTGTATTGAAGCAGGCCTGTTCCAGAAAATATAGAAATAAATAAATTGCAGGCTAATTATTGCAAGCTTATTATTGCTAGCTAATAATCTTAACCGCCTGAATTAGATCAGGGTAATTCTGATCAGGCTCAGAGAAAAATCAGACAGAGTTCAAAATTTTTGAGATCAGGAAAACTGGCAGAATAGAGCTGAAAGAAATCTGTTGTAGAGCAGGGAAATCAGGCTAAAATAAATAAAAAAATAAAATCAAGAAGGAGGAGGTGAATTTGCCGGAGGAAAAAAACCTGAGGTTGATGCCCTTCCCGGAGAACGCTGGTTTCCGGAGGAGAGCCGGTCAATTCAGCTTTGACAGGACCCGGTGTATCTGCTGGGAAGCTTCTTTAAGCAGCCTGATATCCTCCTGAGATAAACCTGAAAGATGTTTTTTGATTTCCTGTCTAAATTTTCGCCTTAAATCTGCTATAAGCTTTTCCCCGGAACTGGAGAGAGTTATCAGGGTCCGCCTTCTATCATTCTGATCCTCATTTCTTTCGATATAACCCAGTTCAAAGAGCCTGTCCACGGCCCGACTGCAGTTGGAGGTGGTTAGGCCCACCCTGGCCCCCAGTTCAGACAGGGACTGTTTTTTATGATATTTTAAGGTGAAAAGAATTCTAGAAAGGGTGGGAGTCAGCTGATATTCCTGCATATAATCTCCGGTGTTCATTTTTTTAATAAGCGGTGGAAAGCTTTCCTGGAGAGTGCGGACGACTATGTCAAGTTCATTTTCATTCATGTTTTCACCCCGATTTTATTTTAATGAATATAAAAGAATGGGACTGGACATTTGTCCTAAGTGTAGCAAAGATAGAAAAAATCATATATAAATCAACTATATTATATCTAATTATGTGAAAATAAACAAATTAGCTCTTGAATTAATCAGGGTCAGGAGATATAATACTATTCAAATGATAATGAATATTTCAGGACAGCAGGAACAGGTAAAATAAAAAGACAGCAGGATCAACAGTAGAGAAAATAAGAACCAGCAAAATTCCTGACCCGGAAACCGGCTCCCGGTAATCAGCCCGGACTCCAGCAAAGCCGGACAGCTGCAGCTAAATGGGCTCCGGTAAAATTCTGTCCTGAATGGAGGCTGCCATGTTCAAACTGGAATTGAGTTATACAGACATTTTAAAGAGAGCCGCTGTCTTTATTCTTATTGCTCTCACTTTAAATATAATTATTTTCCAGCTGACTCCCTTTCTGCTGGCAGCTTTGATCGTCATTATTCTGGAAAGGCCGGTGGCGCTGCTGGCTAAAAAAACCCCCCGACTGCCGGCTGTCCTGATAGTTTTAACGCTTTTTTTTCTCCTCATGGTTTTGTTGTTTTTAATAATTTCTTCCAATCTAATTGGGGAGCTGATGGATCTGGCCAGGTTATTACCTCGTTACAGTGATCAGATTGTGGAGGGAATCAATGAACTGGTTCAGCGGCAGGAAGATTTTTATGAGATAGTTCCTGATGAAATTGCCGAGGTTATCAGCCAGAATATAGACATGATTTTTCAGCGGGTAAATATCATGTTTTCTCAGGCTCTCAACCGTTTTTTAGATTTTACCTTTAATATTCCCATGATGTTCATCTTTGTAATATTTACCATCCTGGCCACCTTCTATATGAGCAAAGACAAGGGAAAACTGCTAAATTATTTCTCGGGGAAAGTAAATCTGGAGGACCGGGAAAAGGCGAAACTGCTGAAGGATTTTACCGCTTATATCAGGGTTCAGCTAATGATAATTACCAACACCACCCTCTGGGTCTGGCTCACACTGAGATTTATGGGGATCCCCTATGCCCTGCTACTGGGTCTGCTGGCCGGTCTTCTTGATCTGATACCGGTGGTAGGTCCCGGGGGAGTTCTCTGGGCGCTGATGGGTATCCATTTATTGATTAATCCCCTCTATTCTCTGATTTTATTGATTGTATATTTCATAGTTCAGAGCTTCCGCCCCTTTCTGGAGGCCAGGGTCCTGGCTACCAATATCGGGGTCCATCCTCTGATCCTGCTCCTGGGTCTCTTTCTGGGCCTGAGTCTTTATGGTTTTAAGGGAATTATCCTGGCCCCTCTTTCAATCATAATTTTTAAGGTGCTGGTATTAGCTGGATTGATTTAGTATCGATATCAGCTGAGCAGGATTATCAATAACAAAATCAGCAAGTTCTTTTAGATCATCTTGAGAACCGATTCCACAGAGAACGGCTATTTTTAGACCTACCCCAGCATTATGGGCTGTGTTCATATCGGTTAGAGTATCACCGACGAAAGCTACCTCTTGAGGAGTAAGCCGACAGCAATCGCAAAAATCTTCAATTACTCTAGGGTGAGGCTTGGGGGGACAGTCATCATCCCCACAGCCAATAAAATCAAAGAAATTTTTGATTTTTAATTGTTTTAGCATGGACTCTGTCGATAGCCGATTATCTGCTGTAGCAATTCCCAGTTGAAGATTCATATTTTTTAACTCCTGCAAAACTCTCTGGAGATCTGCTGTAGGTTTTAGGTTATAATTAAACTGGCTGGCACTTATTTTTATCAGGTTAATAATTTTTTCGACTAAATTTCCCCTATGTCTGTAATCTACCAGATTATTTTGCCGAAGAAATTCAGCTACCTGCTGGGTGGCTTCGGTTATATTGGAATTTGCCAGTTTTCCTTCAGGATCGATTTTATTCTCATCGAGATATATTCCCAAATATCTTAGGCAGGACTGCTTTATTTGTTCTCTGTTGCTGGTTATACTGTCCGTATCAATAATCTCATCAATGACATGTTCTGTTGTTTTTTCAATTATAGGTATCCAAAGAGCATTAAAGTCCAGAAGAGTGCCATCCTTATCAAACAAGATTCCCTTGATTTTTACCATATTAAACTCTCCTTGTTATTTTTTCGCCATTTTCATTGCTTTTCCCCTGAATGTTATTTCATTTGATAAAAACTATTTCTTTCCTGCCTGAAAGACCTGCAAAGAACAACCTGCTATAAATTTTCAATAGAACTTGCAATTTAATCTATTATATCATATAATGTATTTCAAATGATAACATTTATATTAATAAAAATAAAGCTCTAGGCATCTTAAATTGATAATTACTCGGGAAATTATTGCAAGAGAGCCATCCCCGAGCCCTGCTTTCCAAATCTGCCTCCTCGCCACAAAACAAAGGGAAAGCGGGGCTTTTAATTTGCATTGTTATTATAGGTATGTTATTATTTTTTTACTGTTTATAGACTGACCGGTCAGTATATAAAAAATTATAAATATTTACAGGAGTTGAAGCAGAGTGGAAAGAGAAAAAACGAAGGCTGAAATAATTGAAGCCACCCGGGAACTTTTCTGTCTCAAGGGTTTTCATGCAACCAGGATGGATGATATTGTAGAGGCTTCAAATACCAGCAAGGGCACGCTGTATTATTACTTTGATAACAAGCAGGAGCTTTTTGAGGCCATGATTAACAAGGTGATCAGCAGGCTGTTTCAGGAGATTATAGAGATTACAGAAAATAACCTGATGGTTAGGGACAAACTGGCGGGAATAATTGCAGCCATAGCAGGATTTTACCGGGATAATTTCGAACTCACCTATGCTGTTTTTATGCAGAGCGGGGCTCCAGATCCGGAGTTTAAAAAACAGCTCTGGAATTGGCAGAATAATTTCCTGGACAAAACTGAAGAGGTAATAATTGAAGGTATTGAAAAAGGACTTCTCCAGGATAAAGACTCCCGTTTAATGGCCCGCAGTTTTTTGGGACTGACCAGCTTTTTTGGTCCCTCAACCATTGAAGACAGCTATGATCTGGAAACGCTGGTTGATTTTGTTCTCGATCTCTATCTCAAGGGGGTAGAATCTTGAAATGACAGTGAGAGCAAGCTTCCCGGTCGTTAAACCGACAGGTATATTTTTTATAATAATACTATTAACCGGACTGCTGCTGTCCCCCGGTCCGCTGGTGGAGTCAGCAGAAGCCCGGGAACTTACACTGGCTGAAAGCCTGGAAATTGCCCTGGAAAACAACCTGAGCCTCAGGGCTGCAGAAGAAGAGATTAGGACTTTGAGTCCCGCGGTTGATATAGCTGAAGCCGCCCGTTATCCCGATCTTTCTCTTTCGACCAGTTATGTCAGAATGGGCGGTGATGCTGAAGAAATTGATTTTGATCTGGGGATAGACTGGCTTGATGAAATTCTGAATGAAATTTTTGCCGAAGCCTTTGAGCCGCCTGACAGCCTTTTTCAGACCGAGTTAACCCTGCAACAGCCGGTTTTTACCTTCGGCCGGATCAGCAGTGGCATTGAACAGGCTGAAGCTGCCTACCAGGCCGGTGAGTCCGGTTTCAGCGGAGAGAGGCAGGAGCTGATTCACGAGGTTATCACCACCTATCAGGAGGTTATTCTGGCCCGGGAGATGGTTAATTTTCAGCGCGAGGTTAGAGAACAGGTCAGGGTTCACAAAGATGTTGTCAGATCCAATCTGGATGCCGGTCTGGTAACAAAAGTTGATTTATATGAAGCCCGGGTGGCTCTCTCTGAAGTAGAACAGGAGCTGATGGAGTCCAAAAGCGGTCTGGACCTGGCCCGGGAAGGCTTTCGCAGCCTGCTGGGGCTGGAAAGAGGCACCAGCATTACTCTGGCTGACAGCAGCCAGCGGCTGCTTGCCGCTCTGGAAGAGCGGGCGCTTGACCTGGTCGGGGCTGAAGATTATCTCGATCTCTCTGATAATCCCGGTCTGGAGCAGTTTGAGTATCAGCAGGAGGTTTCGGAAGCCGGCCTGGATCTGGCAGAGGCAGAGCGTTATCCGGTAATTTCTTTGATGGGAAATTATTCCTGGGAGGATGAGGACTTTGGCTTTGAAGACAGTTCCTGGTCTCTGGCAGTTAATGTCAGCCTGGACATTTTTTCTGGCGGCCGGCGTCGGGCTGAGATTGAGCAGGCAGAGGCGGAGCTTAGGCAGCTGAAATATCGCCGGGAGGAAATGGAAGATGGCCTCCGTCTGGAGGCCGGCCGGGCTCTCAGGGCTCTTCAGGATGCCCGGAGCCGGCAGGAACTGGCTGCAGAAAGGTTAAAGGAAACTCAGGCCCGGGTGGACCTGGCCGAGCTGAGATATGCTGAAGGAGTGGGAACCAGCACTGATGTACTCAATGCCAGAACCGATAAAAACCAGGCCCGGCTGACCGGCCTGGAGGCTGAATTCAGCAGAATAGAAGCGGTGGCTGATGTCTATCTGGTGCTGGGAGAAGCCGATAAACTATTTGAGGTGGTTGTTCAGTGAGAGCTTTACTCAACAAAATTACTGGAAATATTTTTTTTCTAACGATTTGTGCTGCCCTGATTCTGGCCGGGCTGCTGGCCGGTTATTTTCTGGCTGGAAATTCCTTTCTTGAAACCGGGCTGGAAACCGGGGAGGAAGAAGCGGCTGCTGTCCAGGCTGGGGTTGAGGAACTGGAAGAAGAGAGAGCTTTGCGGGTAATCGGAGCAGAGGTTATAACCGATGTTATTCAGGAAAGAAACAGCTTTAGTGCTGTAATGCAGCCCGTCAGTGAATATGCTGTCCTGCCCCGGCTGGAAGGCGAAATAGAACGGATTGAAGTAGAAGTTGGTGACCGGGTTGAACAAGGTCAGCTCCTGGCTGAGCTGGATGATGAGCGCTACCGGGCTGAACTGGAGCAGGCTGAGGCCGGCCTGGAAGCTGCTCAGGCGGAGTTTGCCAGACTGGAAATGGGAGCTACTCCTGAGGAATTACAGCAGGTTGGAGCCCAGGTCGAAGAAGCCCGGCTTTCTGTGGAGGGAGCCCGGGATGAGGTCGGCTATGCCGAGGAAATTTATCGGGAGCGGACTCCAGATGATATGGAGCTGGAGCAGGTTAAAAATGAACTGGAACAGGCTGAAGTTCAGCTTGATATGGCTGAGAAGGAACACCGCCAGGCTGAACTGGCCTTTCAGGAAGCCGAGGATAACTATCAGCGAATGGCCAGCCTCTATGAACAGGGAGCCATCAGCGAGCAGCAGTATAATGAAATTAAGACCGGCAGAGATCAGGCTGAAACCCAGCTGGAAACTGCTGAAGATCGGGTCAAACAGTCAGAGATAGCTCTGGAAGGAGCCCGGAAATTCAAGGATATGACCGAGGAACTTTATGATTTCAGGGTGGAAGAGGAGCGTATGGTATCCCAGGCCAGAACCCAGTATGAGGCAGCTAGTGCGGCTTTAGAGGGGGCTGAAGCAATGCTGGCCGAAGCTGAGCGGGGTCCGACTGAAGAAGAGCTTGAAGCTGTAGAAGCCCAGGTCAAACAGGCCCGGGCCGGACTGGAACTGGCCAGAATAGCCTATGATAATATTGAAATAGCCGCTCCGGCCGACGGGGTGGTTGCTGCTGTTGAGATGGATGCCGGAGAGATGGCCGCTCCCGGGAATCCACTCTTTTATCTGGTAAATCTCGATGAAATCAAGGCCACGGCCAGTGTCAATGAACCCTATGTAGGTCTGCTTGAATCCGGGGCTGAAGCCCTGGTGAAGGTCAATGGACTGCCGGGTGAAGAATTTATCGGCAGGATCAGCTCTGTTGCTCCCATGGCCGGTGAGCAGGGGGGTTTCCCGGTGGAGGTAACTGTGGCCAATTCCGAACATGCCATTAGAGCTGGGATGCGCGGTAGGGTAGAATTTGTCATCCGGGAAGCAGAGGAGGCTCTGCTGGTTCCCCCCGATGCCATCTTTACCCCTGAAGGCCAGGCTGAAGAGGCTGTCTATCTGGTGGAAAACGGGCTGGCCCGGCGCCAGACTGTCAGAACCGGGCTGCGTTCGGATAACCGGGTTGAGATTACTTCCGGTCTCCAGGAGGGCGATCAGGTTGTGCTGTACGACCATGATCACCTTGTAGATGGTCAGGCCGTTAAGGTGGTGGAGAATGAATCTTTCTAAATTCACAGTAAAGCGACCTGTTTTCACCATCATGGCCATTCTGATTATCGTCTTTTTAGGTTCTGTCAGCCTGGGAGATCTGGGACTGGATCTTTTTCCCGACCTGGAATTCCCGGTAGTTGCCATTTTAACTGATTATGAAGGTGCTGCTCCCGAGGAAATTGAAACCCTGATTACCAGACCGATTGAGGACACGGTCAGCACCGTGGATGGTCTGGAGGGGATTTCTTCTGTCTCCAGTCCGAATCAATCGATGGTTATGGCAGAATTTTCCTTTGGGGCTGATATGGATTTTGCCATGCTGGATGTCCGGGAACAGATCGATCTCGTCCGGGGATTTTTGCCCGATGAAGCTTCTGATCCCATAGTGGTCGGTTTTGATCCCGAGATGCTGCCTATGGTTACTCTGGGGATTTCCGGTGATAGGGAGATCCAAGAGCTAACCGCCTGGGCTGAAGATGTCCTGGTTTCCCGGCTGGAACGGCTGGAAGGAGTTGCCACTGTTGATATTACCGGAGGCCGGGAACGGGAGATTCAGGTCAATGTGGATCAGGACAAACTTCACGGATACGGGCTGATCCTGAGTGATCTTACAGAAACTCTGCAGTCGGAAAATCTGCGACTGCCTGGCGGTGAAATTCAGGACGGTAGAACAGCCCTGCTGACCAGGACCACCGGGGAATTTCAGTCTGTGGCTGAGATTGAAAGTCTGCAGTTAAATGAAAGCGGGCTCAGGCTGGCTGAGGTGGCTGAAGTAGTTGACGGGGAAAGTGATATTGATCAGTACACCCGGATCAACGGGGTTGAGGGCATCGGTCTTTCAATTCAGCGGGAAAGTGGAGCCAATACCGTGCTGGTTTCCCAGAGAATTTCGGGAGAAATATCAGAAATTCAGGCAGAAAATCCTGATGATATTAACCTGGATTATGTTTATGATGAAGCAGAATTTATCATTGATGTCATCACTAATCTGGCTTTCAATGCAGCAATTGGGGCTCTTATTGCAATTATAGTTTTATATTTGTTCTTAAGAAGTATTAAAACTACCATAATCATCGGTCTGGCCATTCCCATCTCGATTGTGGCCACCTTTGTGCTGATGTTTTTTGCCGATCTAACCTTTAACATTATGACCCTGGGTGGACTGGCTCTGGGAATCGGGATGCTGGTCGATAATGCCATTGTGGTTATTGAAAATATTTATCGCCTGCGGCAGAACGGGAAAGAACCGATGCTGGCAGCCACCGAAGGCAGCGGAGAAGTTGCCACAGCCATTACTGCCTCTACCCTGACGACCGTCGCAGTTTTTCTTCCCATTGTTTATATCGAGGGCCTGGCTTCCGAGATTTTCAGTGAACTGGCCATGACCGTGGCTTTCTCCCTGCTGGCCTCTCTGCTGGTGGCCCTCTCTTTAATTCCCATGCTGGCCTCACGCATGCTAAACGGCAGGGTGAGCCAGAGGATTGATATGAGCAAGCTGGACAGAGCTGGCAGCAGGGTTAAAACCCTCTACGGCAGCTTTCTTGAAATTGCTCTGGGCCACCGGGCTGTAACCGTGACTGTGGTGCTGCTGCTCTTTGCCGGCAGCATGCTGCTTCTGACCGGGATTGGTGCCGAGTTTATTCCACCCATGGATGAAGGAGAAATAATGGTGGAGATGGAACTGCCCCAGGGCATGATACTCTCAGAAACCCGTCAGGTTACCCTGGAGGTTGAGGAGATAATTGCCGGCCTACCAGAAGTGGAAACAGTCTATACCAGCATAGGTGCAGCCGGAGGCCAGGCTGCCATGCTGGGTCTGGGAGGAGGAGCCTCCCATCAGTCCTCGATTGAGGTCAGTCTGGTTTCCCGGGGGGAGCGGGAGAGAAGTACCACCGGGTTTGCTGAAGAAATAAGGCAGCTGACTGCAGGTATTCCCCGGGCTGATATCACTGTTACCGATATGGCCGTTGATCTGGGTGGTATGATGGGAGGAGCCCCGATTGCCCTGAGACTGCAGGGGCCCGAGCTGGATACCCTGGAAGAACATTCTGAGGAGCTGGCCCTGCTGCTGGGAGAGGTCGAAGGTACCAGCAACGTTCAGACCAGTTTTGAAGAAGCCCGGCCCGAGGTGGTGGTCCGGGTTGACCGGTCCCGAAGTTCGGATCTCGGCATACCGGCTGTCCTGATTGCTCAGACCGTCAATACCGGTATTGACGGTCAGGTTGCTTCTCAGTACCGGGTTGCCGGCGATGAACATGATATCCGGGTCAGGCTGGCTAAAAGCGGCCGGGAGAGCCTGGCAGATCTGCGCCGTCTGAGAGTGGCCTCACCGGAGGCAGGTTTAATTGAATTGCAGGAGATTGCTGACATTGAAGTTGTCGACGGCCCGGTTCAGATAGACCGGGAAGACCAGGAGCGGACGGCCCGGGTCACTGCTAATTTGAACGGTCGGGATCTAGGCAGCGTTATTGAAGATATTGAAGCCGAACTGGTTGATTATCAGCTGACTGAAGGCTATCTGCTGGACATAACCGGAGAAGCGGAGGAGATGGAAGAGGCCTTCGGTGACCTGTTCTATGCCTTTGCCCTGGCTGTTGTTTTAATCTATATGATTATGGCCGCTCAATTTGAATCACTGGTCCATCCCTTCGCAATTATGTTCTCGGTGCCCCTGGCACTCATCGGGGTGGTTGGTGGACTTTTTCTTACCGGTCATAACCTGAGTGTGGTCTCAATTATCGGGGTGATAATGCTGGTTGGAATTGTGGTAAACAATGCCATTGTACTGGTAGACTATGTCAACATTCTGCGCCGTCAGGGTCAGAGCCGGCGGAAGGCTCTGATCAACGCCGGTATGATCCGGCTGCGGCCGATTACCATGACTGCACTGACCACCATGCTGGCCCTGCTGCCCCTGGCAGTCGGGCTGGGTGAGGGAGCAGAGGCTCAGGCTCCCATGGCCGTGGTTGTTATCGGCGGTCTGCTGACTTCCACCTTTCTGACACTGATATTCCTGCCGGTGATCTACTCCCTGCTGGACGGCTTTACTGAAAGATTGAAGAGCCTGGTAAGCTAAGCAGGCAATCCGGCATTGAAGGACAGTAATTAACAGAAAATTCATAGAAGAGAGACAGGGCACACAAAGCTTCTGGCACGTAAACCAGATATTTGGCTGCTTTTGCGAAATTAATTCTATGTTAAACAAATATTTGGCTAATTTTTACGAGATTATTCTCTGATCATTTTGCTGTACTTGCAGAAAAAGCATGTGTAATGTGTCTGAAAATTTTTTTTTAAAGGAATGCAGGAATTTATATTTCGGACAAATCTATTTATATTAAGTGGTTCTTCTCCATATCGGTTGGTGGAAACCTTCCGCTCTTCCTTACAATAAGGCAGATAAGAGACATCTTTAATTGAAAAAAACAGAGCAAGTTTGTGCCCACAGCTTCAAATCCTTTTAAAACCCAGCAATTAAAGGAATAAGCAGCAATGATTTTTAGCATACATCGAGTCTTTTACCAACTGATGACGAGAAGAACCTATTAAGTCAAGGGATTATGAGAAGATCTTTAAGTTCATTCAAAGCAGAGTTTTTGCTAAATTTGCAGAAAATTAAAAATAAATTTGAAATCTTGAACTTCTGGATGATCTTCTGGATGATGAACTTGCTGCCAACTCGTACTTTAGATCCATAGATCTCTCCAGGGATCTATCGAGGTTAAAGCTGAAAAAAATTATCAAAAAACAGTAAACCTATAGTCAACTAAATAGATTTATGATATAATGGTTTCGAATTAAAAAAAATAGATAAGATTTTGAAATGTTTTATCGGCACACCCTGCATCTATCGGGTAATTTTAATTATACCCGGCAGCTGCAGTTATTTAAATTTAATAAATTGGTTTGCCCACAGAAAGGTATAAATATTATTCTTGGTACTATATATAGTGGATTGTAGATCAATTCAATGCAACATATAGTGTGGTTTTGGGTTTTAATCTGCGAAACAGACCTTTTTGTTGGCGAACCATAAATTAAATTTGTATTTAAAGTTTAGAAAATTAAAACTGCAATCAGAAAGGGTTGAAAAAAATGTTTAATAAGTTTTTAAGAAAATCAAGGATTGTTGTCCTGCTGGCGGTTCTTCTTCTTCTGGTAATCGTTACTCCGGCATCTGCAGTTCAGCAATTCGCGGGAGAATGGCAGGGAGCCATTGAAATACCGGGCAGTCCCCTGGGTCTTAATGTAGTTTTCACAGAAGATAATGGCAGTCTGATCGGCTTGATGGATATTCCTGCTCAGGGAGCCTATGACATTAACCTGGCTCCACTAACAGTAGAGAACAGCATGATAACTTTTAGGCTGGAGGGTATTCCCGGAGATCCTCAGGTCAAAGCCGAGCTCAGTGAGGACAGTAATGAAATCAGGGGTGATTTTGAACAGGCCGGCATGTCTTTTCCCATTACCCTGACCAGAAAAGGAGTTGCTCCAGTTGAATTTGATATATCCGGACTCGATGATTTTGCTGATTTTGT
>PWHA01000054.1 GCA_003554685.1 Halanaerobiaceae bacterium | reverse complement strand
TAATGCCAAGCTGACCAGTGAAAGCCTGGAGGCCATTGATGATGGGCCTTTGGAAGCTCTGGAAGCCTGCGGGGGAAATAAGCTGGAAATGATAAAATATGCGGTTGTACCTCAAATAATGCCCACCTTCGCCAGTTATACCCTTTTTGTCTTTGAGATTAACATCAGAGCCTCCACAGTGCTGGGGCTGGTAGGAGCAGGTGGTATCGGAGTAAATCTCAATACTTCACTTAATCTTTTCCGCTATCCCAATGCGGCTATGGTTCTTCTAACAACCTTTGTGATAGTGGTATTGATTGATCAGCTGAGCAATGTTTTGAGGGAGGAATTAGTTTGAAAAAACCTGGTAAATCACTGCGGCAGTATGAAAAAAAATCAATTGTCTGGTATATTGGCTATCTAATAACTCTGGCCCTCTTTATCTGGGCTATTATCGGCATGAATATAAATATCGACAGGATAAGACAGGGAGTACCGGCCATGGGAAGAATTGTGTCTCTGATGTTTCCTCCGGATACAGCCCGTCTGGAAAGCATAGTTATTGGTATGATTGAGACAATTCAGATCGCAGTCATTGGTACCACCATGGCAGCTATTTTCTCCATTCCGATTTCCTTTCTGGCTGCCAGGAATCTGGACCTGCCCCGGATAGTTCCTCGAGCCAGCAAGCAGGTATTAAATGCCATCCGGACCTTTCCTTCTTTAATATTTGGAATATTTTTTGTTGCTTCCTACGGCCCCGGACCGTTGGCAGGGGTCATGGCTCTGGGCATCAACTCCATTGGTATGCTGGGCAAACTGAACTCGGAAATAGTGGAATCAATTGATAGAGGCCCGATTGAAGCTCTGGAAGCTACCGGAGCCAACGGGGCTGAGATGTTTTTATATGCCGTTATACCCCAGGTGTTGCCAGAATTTATTGGCACCACCCTCTACCGGTTTGAGCTTAATCTGCGCCAGGCCAGTGTGCTTGGTCTGGTAGGAGCTGGAGGTATTGGGGTTACCCTGATGCAGGCTCTGCAGTTCCGTCGCTGGGCTATTGTCGGCATGACCATGCTCGTCATTATTGTGGTGGTAACCATTATTGATTACAGCAGTGCCTATGTGAGAAATAAGATTATATAAAAAAACTGAAATATGATTGTATGTTATCTAAGACAGTTAAAGATGTTATCTATAACATTTGAAGTAGAAGATGCTGGAAAGTGATAGCTCTGGAAGGGAGACCGGTCTATGGAAAAGTATTTTCAAGCTGAACTGGATTTGGCCTGTAAAGCAGTCAAGGAGGCTGGCCAGATTGTCAGAAATAAATTTGGCAGGAAGTCCCGCCGCTGGCAGAAGGCCCCCGGGGATTTTGTCAGTGCCGTTGACCTAGCTTCAGAAAAATCAATAGCTGAAGCTATTCAGGAACACTGGCCGGAGGATGGAATAATGTCAGAAGAAGATATTAATTTTGGCCTGGAGGGGGAGAGGTTCTGGATTATTGACCCCCTGGATGGAACCATGAATTTTCTCAGAGGGATGCCCTTTTTCTCCCTGTCTCTGGCTCTCTATTCCCGGGATGAGGTGGCGGCTGGGGTAGTATATGACCCCTTTCATGAGGAGCTATTTTCAGCCCGAAAAAATGGAGGAGCATATCTTAATGGCAGAGAAATCAGCACCGGAACCGTGACAGAACTGGTAGAGTGCTGTATAGCCACGGAATATATTGGTTATCTGGATTCTGTGAAAAAGCGCCGGATGCTGGGCAGGCTGGGTGAAAATTTTGGTAATATCAGAATGCCAGGCTCTCAAGCTCTGGGACTGGCCTACACCGCCATGGGCAGGTTTGATCTTTCCTATCTGCCCCGCTCCAATGCCTGGGACATGGCAGCCGGTTCTCTGCTCATCACTGAAGCTGGAGGCGAGATCTGGGCTCCGGGAGGTTATTCCTGCCTGAAAAGCGGTCAGATAACCGCCGGCAGCAGCCGGCTGGTTAAAAAATTTGTGGAAGAAGTCCTGGGGGGAGAATATTAGGAGCTGATAAGTAAATTGCAGTTAAAAAACCAGAATTCAGAGACCGCTCTGCAGCAAGTACTATCACTCGAATTAGACAGGATAGAGGTTATTGTTTTTGATCTGGATGGAACTCTCTACGAAGATACCGATCATTTTGATTATTATGCTGACTGCCTGGCTGATGAACTTGATGACAATTCAAAGCAGAATTTTTATCAGGATTTGCAGGCCAGCCGGAGAGGTGAGCATGTACTCCAGCTGGGAAGGGTTTATGACCGGGAGAAGGATTTAATTCTGGAAATCACCACTGCAGGAGAGGTGAAAAAGGCCTGGAACTGGCAGGGAGAAGCATTAAAGAGGAGCTTTATAGAGCAGTATTATACTGAGCCGGTAAACTGTAACATGCATAATATGATTTATCTGGGCGATGGCTGGTGGCCGCCGGCAGCCTGTGCCTATCATTATGGACTGGAATCAACCGAGAGATGCTATCAGGAAACTAAGGATTGGCTGGCGGAAAATGATGATCTTTTAACCCCCCTGCCGGGACTTAGACCCATACTGGCCGAGCTTGCTAATGTATTGGAGCTGGTGCTGGCCACCAACAGTGATGCCCGGGATACAGACCGGCTGCTGGATTTACTCAATCTCCAGGGTGTTTTCTCCGAGAGATATACTTCCTGCAATAAGCCGGCTAACTCCCGGCCGCTTTTTCAGGAAATAATTAATAAATATGAAATTAGGCCATCCCGGTTACTTTCCATCGGGGATAACTATTTGAATGATGTTGCCCCGGCCCGGGAGCTGGGCTGTCAGACTATTTTGATTGATCCCCGGGAGGTATTTGCAGATCGGGAAAATACCGGTCCTGTGGTAGGCAGCATACTGGAGCTGCTGCCGGTTTTTCTGTCTTTGACCTGATTTTGATCAATTGTTTGTTTTTGCTAAATTATTTTTAATAGGATAATAAGGAATAAGAGTATTATGGGTTTAAAAAATTCAGAGACTAAAATTAATTAGCTGCTTGTTATCAGCAGATTTTTTAAAAAATTACCTGCAATTTTATTTTACCGGTGTTGCATTCTGCAAATTTATGATATAATGAATTTGTGCCGTTGAATCAGTAAACTGCAGTAAAGAATATTGACAGCTTCAGTTACAGTAACAAGTGGACCAGTAAATAAGCGGACATAGCTCAGGGGTAGAGCATCAGCTTCCCAAGCTGAGGGTCGCGGGTTCAAATCCCGTTGTCCGCTCCATTTTTTTCTTCAGATATTTTATAAGTGAATTGAATAGAGTTCTAATATTTTCAAGAGCCGGTGTAGCTCAATTGGTAGAGCAGCTGAATCGTAATCAGCAGGTTGTCCGTTCGAGTCGGATCACCGGCTCCATTTAATTTTGATAATATTGGTTATTATCCCCGAATCATCAACGATACTGGAGCCTCCTATTTCATATTTAATCGGCTGTTATTTATGTGATATTTGCGGTAAAGCGGCGTTTGAAAGCGACTGATTATTTTGGGTATTTAGCCCAATCAGCCGTTTCATATTTGGTTCATTCACCACCCAAAATCTTCTGAAAGGGTGGTTATTTTATGTCCAAAATTTCTATGAGCAATACTGAAAGAAAAAATTTGGAAGACTTATTTGACAGATTTATTAAGCACAGTAAATCAAAGAATTTAAGCGATTCGACAATTCATTATTACCAGGCTAATTTTAGAAGATTTAAAGAATTTTTCGATAAGCACTACCAACAAAAAATTGAATATGCTGATGAGATCAATCGAGATGTGATAGAAAGCTTTAGGGAGTTTAAGTAATATATAGCAGAAATATAAGCTGCATTAGGAGTAGGAGGCAAACATTAATGGATAT
>PWHA01000176.1 GCA_003554685.1 Halanaerobiaceae bacterium | reverse complement strand
TCTGAGGATCCCGAAGCAGTGAAAAAGGCCTTTGCTGACAATTCAGATCTGGCCGACAGGCGGCCCTTAATTTATGCTGCCACGGCAGATAACAGGGAAAAAATGGCTGAACTGGCCGCTGAAAATGATGCTGCCCTGGCTGTCAGGGGAGAGGGCCTGGAAGAGCTGGCTGAATTAACCCCTGATATTAAAGAGGCAGGAGTGGAAAATATTCTGCTTAATCCCGGAACTGAAGAGCCGCTGGAAACGCTCCAGGAGATGACCCAGCTCCGCCGTCAGGCACTTAAAAATAACTTCCGTCCTCTTGGTTATCCCACTGTTTCACTGGTAGAGGGAGATGACCCCCAGGAACTGCTGATGGATGCTGCCACCTATACCTGTAAATATAATGATATAGTGTTAATCGAAGATGCTAAAGCCTGGCAGGCTCTACCTCTGACTGTGCTCCGACAGAATATTTACACCGATCCCCGGGTACCACCTACGGTTGAAGCCAAGGCCTTTGAAGTGGGCGAGGAACTGGATGAAAATGCCCCGGTTCTCCTAACCACCAACTTTGCTCTGACCTACTTCACAGTAGCCTCTGAGGTTGAATCCAGCAGGGTTCCATCCTATATACTGACCGTTGATACTGAAGGACAGTCTGTGCTGACCGCCTATTCTTCAGAAAATCTTAATGCTGAAATAGCTGCCAAGGCTCTCAAGGAATCGGGACTGGAGGACAAGCTGAATCACAAAGAAGTAATAATCCCCGGTTATATCGCTGTTATGAGCGGTTCTCTGGAAGTAGAATCAGGCTGGGATGTGGTGGTAGGACCCAGAGAGGCCACCGGAATAGCGGCCTTCCTGAGAGATTACACACCGGGAGAAGGACAGTAAAAACAATAACCTGATCAGGTCAGGGATCAATCTGATGTGACCTGATTTGCTGAATAACTTGCCAACGAGACTAGGAGGAAAATAAATGCCATATACCTTCGCAGTTGCTGGTAAAGGAGGAACCGGCAAAACCACGGTTGCTTCTCTGGTAATTGCTGATTTAATTCGCCGGGAGAGAATTCCCATACTGGCAGTAGATGCTGATCCAAATGCCAATTTAAATGAAAATCTGGGGGTTGAAGTACCGGTTACCCTGGGAGATATCCTGGCTGAAACTAGAGATCGCAAGAATATGCCGGCGGGCATGAGCAAGCGCCGCCATATTGAGTATCAGGTTCAGACGGCCCTGATTGAAAAGAACAGTTTCGACTTGATGGTCATGGGTCGGACTGAAGGTCCGGGCTGTTACTGCTCGGTTAATGATATTTTACGTTCCTACATGGACGAATTAATGCCAAACTATGATTTTGCGGTGCTGGATAATGAAGCCGGCATGGAGCATATCTCTCGTCGGACTACCCGGGATATCGATGATCTGCTGCTGGTTAGTGATGAGAATCCCATCGGAATTAGAGCTGCCGGGAGGATCCTCCAGCTGGTCAACGAACTGGAAATTTTT
Source organism: Halanaerobiaceae bacterium (assembly GCA_003554685.1). Classification (GTDB taxonomy): domain Bacteria; phylum Bacillota; class Halanaerobiia; order Halanaerobiales; family Halarsenatibacteraceae; genus T1SED10-84. The sequence continues at coordinate 15,041 of PWHA01000176.1, read as the reverse complement.
GTAGGCAGCACCCATCTAATCTTAAATAGGGCCCGCCGGGAAGAGCTTCACCCCAAGCTTCAGGAAGAGATTGATAAGCTTGATCTTGAACTGGCCGGAAGAATTCCAGAAGATGATAATGTTCTGGATTATAATCTTAACCAGAAGTCGATGCTGGAGCTGCCGGTAGATACCCCGGCCCGAAAAGCAGTGGCTGAAATTATGGAGAAGATTCTACAATGAAATTGCTGATATTATACCAGAAGACAGGCCGGGGCTGGGGTAATAGAATTGCCAGGTTTATTTCTATAACTGCCCCGGAAAGCTGGAAGGTTAAATGCCAGGAAATGCCGGCTCTTAACTTACCGGTGATAGATAATCCGGAAGCTTTTATTCCAGAAAACCTATCCCGGGCCGATCTGCTGCTGGTTCTGGTGGAAAGCACCGGGCTGGCTCAGCTGATCCCGGATATTGCTGAAGAAATTCAGGCTGAAGCTGTGATTGCCCCGGTGGATTTTGAAACCGGTTTTCCCCCGGGACTGCAGAATCAGGTGAAGCAGCAGCTGGCAGAGAGGAAGATAGCACTGGCTATTCCCGAACCTTTCTGTTCTTTAACAGAGAGGGGAGCTCAGAATAAAAGACTGCGGCAGTTTGCGAAATTTTACGGGCGACCGGAATTTGAACTGGATTATCAAAACCAGAAACTTGCCAGGGTAGATGTCTTAAGAAGTTCACCCTGTGGCGGCAGCCCTTCGGTGGCCGAAGAACTGGAAGGTGATGAGATTGCCGAGGCTGCTAGAAAATCAGGGCTTTATCATCAGTACTATCCCTGTAAAGCCTCGGTTGATATTATTCACCGCTCGGCTTATATAACTGAGGCAGCCGTTAAAAGGGCCCGGCAGAGAAAGGAAAACGAAGATAATGAAGATCTCAGTGAAGCAAGATAATTCCAAGGGGGGACTAACGTGGCTGTAAAAAGAGCAACACGCAAGTTTAAAAACACCATAAATACCGTGACCATTGGTACAGGAGAAAACGCTGTTACCGTTGGCGGACATACCGGACTGCCCTTTCTTTATGAGGAGGCAGAGCTGCCCAACCCACCGGTAATAGCTCTGGATGTTTATGATGAGGTTCCCGAGCGCTGGACTGATACTCTCAAGGATTCTCTTGACAGAGATTTGATCGGTGACCCGGTAGAATGGGCCAAAATGGCTGAAGAACTGGATGTCGATCTGGTTTCTTTAAGATTTACCCGGCATGCTGCCGAGGAAGATCCAGCTTCTCCAGAGGAATGTGCCGAACTGGCTAAAGCCATCAATGATGCCGTTGATAAGCCCCTGGTAATCTGGGGCAGTGGAGATGAAGAGCCGGATAATAAACTTTTTCCTGAAGTCAGTCAGATTCTGGCCGGAGAGCAGTGTCTGATTGGTTCGGCTACCGAGGATAACTATAAAACTTTAGCTGCAACAGCTATTGCTGATGGACATAATGTGATTGGGGAATCACCAATTGATATTAACATCTGTAAGCAGGTAAACATACTGCTTTCTGACATGGGTTTTCCCACCGATAAAATAGTTATATTTACCACCAATGGAGCTCTGGGCTACGGCATTGAATATGCCTATTCCATCATGGAAAGAACCCGGCTGGCATCCCTGGGGGGAGATAAGATGATGGCCATGCCGATTATTGCCAATATCGGTCCAGAAACCCAGCGGGCCAAGGAAGTTAAAGTTAGTGAAGCGGACGAACCAAGCTGGGGTGACCAGGAAGAAAGAGGTATAGGCTGGGAGACAACCACCGCGGTGGCCTATCTCCAGGCCGGAGCCGATATTCTGACGATGGCCAATCCCAGGGCGATTAAGTATATGAAAAATTATATTACCAGAATGACAGAATAAGGATTTTTAAACAGCCGGACCGGAAGCATTGTCCGGCTGTTTATAAGCCTGAAGAAGGTGTGAAAAATTTATCCAGATTAAACTAAAATTTAATTCCAATTATAAATTGGGGAGGTTATTAAAATGATTATTATCGGGGAAAGAATTAATGGTCAATTTACCGATGTTGAAAAGGCTATTCAGGAGAAGAATAAGAAAGTTATTCAGGATCTGGCCCAGAAGCAGGTGGAGTGCGGAGCCGATTATCTTGATGTTAATGTGGGAACTTCAGTTCCCTCCAAAGAGAGAGTGGATGCCATGCTCTGGCTGGTGGATACCGTACAGGAATGCACCGAGGCCCCGCTCTGTATTGACAGTCCTCGCAGGCCTGTAGTGGAGGCAGCTCTGGAAAAGGTTGATAAGCCGCCCATCATTAACTCCTGTCAGGCTGACCTGGAAGCACTGGATGAATATATTCCCATGGCTATGGAATATAATTCCGGCTTAATTGCCCTGACTATGGATAAGGATGGGGTGCCCAATGATGCTGCTAAAAGAGTTGAACTGGCTGGAAATATTGTTATGAAGGCAACCGAGCACGGTTTTGATTTTGATGATCTTTACATTGATCCTATTGTTCTGCCGGTAAGTGCCACCCAGACCCAGCCCGGCTTTTTGCTGGAAGCCATGCAGCAGCTCCAGAATATTTCAGATCCCCTGCCCCATTTCAATGTCGGGCTCAGCAATATTTCTTCCAACACCAAGGAAAACCATCTGATTAACCGTACCTATGCAGTGATGTGTATAGCTCATGGTGTGGATACTGCGATTATTGACCCCATGGATGAAGAGCTGATGGATGCTATCATATCTGCAGAGATCCTCTTGAACAAACATATCTATAATGATGATTATCTCAGTGCCTACCGCAGCAGTAAAAAATAATAAGCTTTAATAAAGATTTTAGTTATAAATAATCAGTTATCAAAATTAAGAAATTGATGAGCCAGTTTAACGGTTATATCCACTGCTCTCCGGCAGTGGATATAACTGTTTTAGGGGGCTGCTGATTTTTATCGAATCAGTTTACTTTAGGGAGTTTTATACTTGATAGAAGCCTTCAAAGGAACTCTCCTGAAATTATATATTTATTCCGGATGAAGGATATATTGACATTCAGGCAGGAATTATTTCTTATAAGTTTAATTATTAATATAGAAACAAAGATATTAACGTTTTTTTCATAATTTTATATTTCATCCTTCTGAAATATTCTTCCGTGAAATTCTCTTCTGTTTTTAAGGAAAAATCAAGTTTGTTTTAAAAAAGAAAGGAGACTTTATAATATATGGTTAAAACCTGCGAAGTAACAGTTAACCCGGGGAATAATACCCTGAAGGCAGAGTCCGGAAAAAATCTGCTGAAAATACTGCAGGGTGCTGAATATGATCTGCAGGCAGACTGCGGTGGTCAGGGTACCTGCGGCCGCTGCCAGGTGAAAATTGAAAAGGGTGAGAACTTCAGCTATTCCGGGGAACTTCTCTCTGCCGGCAGGCTGGAGGAGGACTTCAGGCTGGCCTGTCAGCTGGAAGTTGAAGGAGACCTGGAAATTACCATACCGGAATCCTCCCTGCTGACCGGACAGCAGATTCTGGTTGGCAGTGAAAAAGAGGATAATTACCTCGAGATGCAGGAAATTTCCGGGAGGCCCCGGGAGATTAATCCTCTGGTTAGAAAGAAAAGCCTAAAACTCAGCTCGCCCTCCCTGCAGGATAATACAGCTGATCTGGATCGGATTTACCGGGAGCTGGCCGGAGAGACCGGTTTTACTGACTACAGGCTTGAACTGGACCTGGTTAAAGAACTGCCGGAGCTTTTGAGGGAGAATGACTGGGAAATTGAACTGCAGCAGGCTGATCTTTTGACCCATCAGAAAATAATTGAAGTGACCCTTCCTGAAGCCGGTAGCAGCTATGGCCTGGCAGTAGATATTGGCACCACCACAGTGGTGGCAGCCCTGCTCGATCTTGAGGATGGCAGTGAAGCCGGCCGCAGGGGGGAGTACAATCGGCAGAGCCGCTATGGTGAAGATGTTATCTCCCGGATAAACTATGCCAGCAAAAATGAAAAGGGAGTGCAGGAGGTTAATCAGGCCCTGATTGAGACCATTAATGAGCTGACTGCAGAACTGCTTTCCCTGGAAGATATAGAACCTGACCGAATTAAAATGCTGATGATGGCCGGAAATACCACCATGATTCACACTCTTATGGGAGTTGATCCCAATAATATCAGACGCTCCCCCTTTGTCCCCAATTTTTTTATGCCGCCGGTTGTTAGAGCTGAAGAGCTGGGTCTGAAAGTTTTGCCTCAGGCTCCGGTTTACTGTTTCCCGGCTGTGGGAAGTTTTGTAGGAGGAGATATTACTTCCGGAATTCTGGCCTCCCGGCTTCACAGGAATGAGGACCTTACCATGCTGATCGATATCGGTACCAACGGCGAGATTGTGGCCGGTAATCAGAGCCTCTTGATAGGCTGCTCGGCTTCAGCCGGTCCGGCCTTCGAGGGCGGAGGAATTTCTTGCGGTATCAGGGCCATGGAAGGGGCCATCGAACAGGTTAACTTTGATGCTGATTATGAGTTTCAATACCGCACCATTGGTAGCAGGGCTCCCCGGGGGGTCTGCGGCTCGGGGTTGATTGATCTGCTGGCAACCATGCAGCAAAGAGGCATTATAAATCGTTCGGGAAGGTATAATCGTGAATTAGAGAGCGATAGACTGCGGCAGCGGGAGGACGAAACCTATGAATTTCTGCTGGTCCCGGCCGAAGAGACCGATATTGGAGAGGATCTGGTTTTTACCGAAAATGATATCAAGCATCTGCTGCGCTCCAAGGGAGCAGTCTATGCTGGAATTAAAATCATGCTGGACCGCCTTTCCCTGGAGGAACAGATGCTGGAGAAAGTTTTTATAGCAGGAGGTTTTGGCAATTATCTCAATATTGAAGCTTCAATCCGAATAGGTCTTTTGCCTGATCTGCCCCGGGAGAGATTTGAATTTATTGGCAACAGTTCCCTTAAGGGGGCCCGCCGGGCGGTTTTAAGCGGGGAGGCCTTTAAGGAATCGCTGGAATTGGCCAGTAAGATGACCTACCTGGAATTGAGTTCTGATGAAAACAGCAAGGATTTTATGGATGAATTTGTTGCTGCTCAGTTTATTCCCCACACTAATCTCTCACTGTTTCCTTCTCTTGAAGATAATGACAGCCTGGAGGGAGAGTAAAACTAGGAGGGAAAAATATGAAAAATCTTTTTATTGCAGCCACAGGGCAGGACCGGGGGAAAACATCCTTTTCGGTGGGAATGATATCAGCCCTGCTGGAGCACGCAGACAGTATAGGCTACATGAAGCCTGTCGGCCACCGCTTTATCACCAACCAGGATGATCTCCGCATCGATGAAGATGCGGCACTGATTGATTCAATTTATGGATTTGGTGATAATCTTAAGGATGTCAGCCCCATTATTGTAGACAGCGGTTTTACCAGACACTGCATTCAGCACAGCTGTGAACGGGAGGTTGAGGAGCAGCTTAGCCTCTCCTATGATAGAATTAAAACCGGACGTGATATGGTGGTTATTGAGGGTTCGGGTAAGTGCAGTGTGGGAGAGGTAATCAAACTTTCCAATGCCCGGGTGGCTGAACTGTTAGATGCCAAAGTTATTCTGGTTGCCCAGGGTGGTTTTGGCAGCACTATAGATACGGTAATGTTGAATATGGCCTTTCTCCAGAAATTTGATATAGATATTCTGGGAGTTGTTATTAACAAGGTCTTTAAAAAGAAATATGATGAGGTCAAAGAAATCACCTCCAAGGGCCTCAGGGAGCGGGGAGTTAACGTTCTGGGTGTGCTGCCCTATGAAAGACTGCTAACCTATCCCACCCTGGAACATATTGTGGCTGAATGTCCGGAATTTAAACCGCTGACCCAGGCCAGCAAAACTGTGATGCACCGCAATATCAGCAGAATTTTTGTGGGAGCCATGACCCCGCATGAGGCTTTAAAATATCTTAAGGGCCGGGAACTAATCATCACCGGCGGGGACCGGGAGGATATAATTGTTTCGGCTCTGGCCCGCTCGGCCATCCATCTTCAATCTGGCCGGGGAGGAAGTGTTTCCGGTATTATTGCGACTGGAGGTTTAAAACCCCATGATTCTTTATTAGAAACTGCAGAGAATCTTGGCATTCTTATCCTGCAGGCTGAAGAGGATACTTATTCTGTGGCCAGCAGGGTTAAGGGTATGACGGTTAAGCTGAGACCCAATGACCGCCGCAAAATAGAAAAAATTCAGGAACTGGTAAAAACCTATCTGAATATTGATGAGATAGTCGAATCTTTGAAATAATTTTAATAACCTCCAGCCAAAGTGACAAAAATCAAGTTTTTTCAGCTTTTTCTTGACAGAAATATTATTCTATGTTAGCATAATAAATAATTAGCATAAAGAAGCATGAAGATTATCTGAAGACAGCTGAATAGAAATCCTTATCAAGAGCGGTGGAGGGACTGGCCCTGTGAAGCCCGGCAACCAGCAATTAAATTTGTATGGTGCCACATCCTGCAGGATTTGGAATCCTGAAAGATAAGAGTGCAGATTCTTTATGTCTCTTCTTCTTTGAGGAAGAGGCTTTTTTTATTTTGAGTAAGTATTTCTCTAAGAAGGCATATTTCTGATTTTTTCCTGAACTCATCCAGTTGAAACTCAGGTATCGATTTGCGGTTTTTCAGGCAGGCTTTGATTCTGAAGGCAGGCTTTGATTCTGACGGTTTAAATGGCATTTATTAAATCCAGCAGTTAAAATTTAAGGAGGAGAGCAAATGAGCAGTGAACAAAAATTACATTTCGATACTCTGGCACTTCATGCCGGACAGAGTCCTGATCCGGCCACCGGATCAAGGGCCGTACCTATTTATCAAACCACATCCTATGTTTTTGAGAACTGTGAGCAGGCAGCTGATCTCTTTTCTCTGGAAGAAGAGGGAAATATTTACTCCAGAATTATGAATCCCACCAATGATGTACTGGAAAAGAGGATTGCTGCCCTGGAAGGAGGAGTCGCTGCTCTGGCCGTATCCTCCGGTCAGTCAGCCGAGACCCTGGCTCTGCTCAATATCACCCGGCAGGGACAGGAGATAGTCAGCAGCAGTTCTCTTTACGGGGGTACCTATAACCTTTTCCACCATACCTTTGCCAGACTGGGAATTGAGGTCAGCTTTGTGGATTCCACGAGCCCGGAATCCTTTGCCGCCGCCATTACTGATAAAACCCGGGCTCTTTATCTGGAAACTATAGGCAATCCCGGGCTGGATGTACCGGACATTGCCGCGGTGGCCGAGATTGCTCATCAGGCCGGGATACCACTGGTTGTGGATAATACCTTTGCCACCCCCTATCACTGCCGCCCCATCGAGCATGGGGCTGATATTGTACTTCATTCTGCCACCAAATACATTGGCGGTCACGGCACCTCCATCGGGGGGCTTATTGTTGACAGCGGTAATTTTCCCTGGGATAACGGCAAATTTCCTGAACTGAGCCAGCCTGACCCCAGCTATCACGGGCTGGTATATACCGAGCATTTTGGCCCGGCAGCCTATATTGCCAAGGCCCGTGTTCAGCTGCTAAGAGATCTGGGCAGCTGCCTCAGCCCTTTTAACACCTTTTTGTTTCTTCAGGGGCTGGAGACCCTGAGTTTGAGGATGGACCGTCACAGCTCCAATGCTGAAAAAATTGCCGAATATCTCAGCGGGGACAGCCGGGTGGACTGGGTCAACTATCCCGGGCTTGCCGGTCATTCCACTCATAATAATGCCAGCGAATATCTCAACAATGGTTACGGCGGTATGCTGACCTTTGGTATCAAAGGCGGCAGGGAGGCAGGAATTAGATTTATAGAAAGTTTGGGGCTTTTTTCCCATCTGGCTAATGTTGGTGATGCCAAATCCCTGGCCATTCATCCGGCCAGCACCACTCACCAGCAGCTGAGCGATGAAGAAAAAAGAAAATCAGGTGTGCTTCCCGAGATGATCAGACTTTCCATTGGAATTGAAGCTGCAGATGATCTGATTGCCGATCTGGATCAGGCTTTGACAGCAGCAGTTGAAGAATAGCGGAGGAGGGATATTATGCCGATTAAGATACCGGATAATCTGCCGGCAGCAGAGACCTTAAAGCAGGAAAATATATTTGTCATGCCCCTGCAAAGAGCCCTGACTCAGGATATAAGGGCTCTGCGGATATTGATTTTGAATATCATGCCGACCAAGATAGCTACCGAAACTCAGCTCCTCCGGCTGTTAAGCAATTCTCCGCTGCAAGTGGAGGTTGATCTGCTGCAGACAGCCAGCCATGAAGCCCAAAATGTCTCCCGGGAGCATCTGATAAAATTTTATCAGGTTTTTGAGGATATTAAGGATAAAAAATATGATGGAATGATTATAACCGGGGCCCCGGTGGAAAGGCTTGAGTTTCAGGAGGTGGATTACTGGGAGGAGCTGAAAAAAATCATGGCCTGGACCCGCTCCCATGTTTTTTCCACCCTGCATCTCTGCTGGGGAGCTCAGGCAGGCCTGAAGTATCATTATGGCATTGAGAAATATCCCCTGAAGGATAAGATTACCGGGGTTTTTGAGCACCAGGTCTGTCGGTAAAATACCAGATTATTACGGGGGTTTGATGATGTGTTTTATGCTCCCCATTCCCGCTATACAGAGGTCAGGGAGAGGGATATTGAGAAATGTGATGATTTAATGCAGCTGGCCAGATCAGCGGAAGCCGGGGTCTATATTGCTGCCAGCACCAGCTACCGCCAGATTTTTGTTACCGGTCACTCAGAGTATGAGTATGATACTCTGAAAAATGAATATCTTCGGGATCTGGAGAAGAAAGAGAATCCGCCCCAACCAGAAAATTATTTCACCAAAGGTGATCCCGACAGGAAGCCTCTAAACCGCTGGCGGGCTCATGCTCATCTGCTCTTTGGCAACTGGCTCAATTACTGTGTCTATCAGGAAACTCCCTATGATATCACCAGGATTGGTGAGGAGATGCAGTTTTACCGTTATAATGGGTTTAATGTCCTATAAATCGCCTTCCAGCTGTTTTTTCAGTCTGCTGATTGTTTCCGGTGAGGTTCCGCAACAGCCCCCCAGAATCAGGGCCTCAGGTTCATCCCTGCCGGCGGCTTCTCCTGCCTCCTGGAAAAAACTGTCCTCGAGCTGATAGCTGGCCTTTCCGGTCTTTACATCGAGTTCCGGGGTTCCGGCATTATAGTAGAGGCTCAGCGGCAGCGGGGCCAGCTCGGTTGTAATCCTGTCAATCGTTTCCCGGTAACCCGGGTCAGGAGCGATGCAGTTAATCCCGGCAGCCAGGATTTTTTCCCGGGGAAATTCTCTGATCAGGCAGGAGAAATCCTCCGGGGATGTGCCGTAGTTGGTTGAGTGATATCTGTCAAAGGACATATTGACGATCCAGGGCAGCTCAAATTCAGCAGCAGCCCAGAGAGCAGCTCTCAGCTCCAGGTGATAGGAAAAGGTTTCAAAAAGGAGAAGATCGATTCCACCTTCAATCAGAGCCGTTATTTGTTCTCTGAAGGCCTGCTCCAGCTCCTCCTGATTGCTATTCTGGTCCGGAAATATTGCCTTTTCCGAGCCTGTGGGTCCGATACTTCCTGCTGTCAGCGGGCAGCAGTTTTCTGAATGGGTTTTTTGAAATTCACTGACTGCAGCTCCGGCCAGCCTGGCTCCCCGGCGGTTGATTTTTGTTACCACCTCAGTCAGATCATTTTTTCCGGCAGCCAGTCCTGTCTGCTTCAGGTAGAGCCGGTTGGCACAGAAGGTATTGGAGATAATAATATCAGCCCCGGCGGTCAGATAGCGCCGGTGAATTTCCTTAACCCTTTCTGGAAATTTAAGATTATATGCCAGAGGGATTTTTGTTGTTTGCGAGCTTATTTTCATCAGCTCGGTTCCCATTGCTCCATCACCCAGCAGCAGCGGAGATCCGGCAGTTCTGCCGCCCGCCTGCTGTTTTTCTTTTTTTAATTTAACTATTTTCTTGAATTTATCCCTGGCCTGCATGGAATCAGCCCCCTGTTGTTGGTCTGATTTATTTATTTCATTTACACCTAAATTATAACAGAATATCAGGAGTTAAACAATTTCTGATTTATGGACATTTTAATTATTTTCCTGTATACTAAATTTGGTTCAGAACAATAAAAAGCCAGCCCCGATATTTTTAAATATTAGGGGGCTGGCTGGTTAGTAATACTTGCAAGTGACTTTCAGCAGATAGGAGCCGGGGAAAATTTAATAGCGGTAGATGGCATTGATTTTGCCGGCCTTTGCTGGCATTTCCTCTTCGGGGATGAGAAAAGCCTCTCCTCCCTGGGAAATGGTTTGAATCAGGGTATAGTTGTATAGCTCATAATTATCCTCCAAATTTTCATCGTTGCTAAATTCTACCTTTTCTTCTTCGGGAATAAAAACTCCAAACTGCTCTGCTCCTTCTTCAATCAGGAGGGTCTGGATTTTTCCATAGGAAGCATCGGGCAGTATTTGCTTTAAATCAGACCGGGTTTTTTCACTGCCCTGGAGCTCCATAAATCTTTCAACAGCTTCCTGACGATCAGATTTGGTCAGAGGTTCAATTACCTCCCGGGAGGCTTTAAATATCTGGCTCGGTTCCAGCTTGCCGGGACTGCCCTTGACAAATTCCTCCAGCAAATTATCATGGGTATTGGCCCTTTCATAAATGGGGTAGATTTCCTCCACACACATCAGAAGGAGAGGCACATCTTTATTTTTCAGATAATCCGAAACTGCCTCATCAACCAGCCGGAAGTACTGGAGAATATCCTCTTTTTTGTCCCCCTCAACAGTTTCGTGGCCGTGGAAGACCGCAGAGCCCCCTCCCCGGGAGCTGGAGTGGTGCTGAAGGGTACGGCCGGAATCATCCTGCTCCAGTATTTCAGCAAAGCTGCCCGGCAGTTTATCCAGTTCAATTTCTGTGATATCATTTTCAGTGAGATAAAATAATCTGGTGTTGTTGCGGCTTAAGGTCAGCAGATAAAATTCCCGGTTCTCATAAATCTCGGGCACAGCTTGCTTCAGATCAAAGTACCGACAGACCGAAACCTGTTCATAGAAATGCAGGGGCAGGCGGAAATACTGAAAGGATTCGGGGGTGAGATAGATGGCCAGACCATCACTCTGGTTTAGCCAGAAATCCCGATCATTCGTCAGTCCTGTCAGGGGAGATAGCAGTTCCTTAATGTCAGCGTCCTTGTAATCCCAGTTATTCTTGAGTTTTGTTTTAGTGGCGCTGAGAAGATTTTTAAACCTGATTTTCATTTTGTTGATGGCATTACCTGCTGATTTTTCAGTTGGCATATAGAGCGAGATCCGGGGATGGGCATCGGAGGAGATTAAATCCATGACATCATTTTTTGATAATTGATCCATAGTTTTCCCTCCTGTAATATTATTTTTATACTTATAAATGCTGCTAACTGCTAGCTACTCGCTGGGTTAATACCGGTTAGCTTAAAAAACAACGGTTATTTGTTTATATTATAATATAAAAGCGGAAAATCAGCAATTAATTTTACCTGAGAAAATAAGAAGGATGTGAAATGATGATAGAAATAAACAATCTAACCAAGTCCTATAACGGCATCAGGGCCCTGCGGGAAATTAATCTCCGGGTAGAGCCGGGAGAAATTTTTGGGCTGCTGGGGCCAAATGGAGCCGGTAAAACCACCACCATCAGGCTTTTAACCGGGCAGCTCAGGCCGGATACCGGCCAGGCCAGAATTTTTGATCGGGATGTCTTTATGGATAAAGAGGAGATTTTGAAAAATCTGGGGGTTGTCCCGGAAGAAGCAAATCTTTACGAAAGATTAACCATTCTTCAGAATTTAAAATTTTTCTGTAGGCTCTATCAGGTAGATTATACCAGAATTCCGGAATATCTGGAAATGGTTGGCCTTCTGCAGGAACAGGACCGTCAGGTAAAAAATCTTTCCCGGGGTATGAAACAGAAAGTGTTACTAATCAGAGCCCTGCTGCATGATCCCGAGGTTTTATTTCTGGATGAACCTACCTCCGGCCTGGATCCCGGTTCCGCCTCGGTGATTCACAGAATTCTGCAGGATTTAAACCGGGAGGGAATGACAGTATTGTTGACTTCTCATAACATGGAAGAGGTGGATAAGCTCTGTCACCGGGTTGCCTTTTTAAATCAGGGTCAGCTGGTCGAGCAGGGCATTCCCAGGGATTTAAAGCTCAGACATTCCCGCCAGCAGATCAGAGTTGTTTTTCAGGAGCAGGAGGAAGTTATCGAAGAACTGCTTGATTTAAAGGGGAAGGAAAGCGCTGAAATTATTGCCAGTCTGATAGCCGAGGGCCGATTAAAGGCTATCCATTCTCAGGAACCGACCCTGGCGGATATTTTTGTGGAAATCACCGGAAGGGAGCTGGATTAGATGCCCAAGTTTGCCAGAATTACAGCAGTTTTTCTCAAGGAGATTCAGGATATCCGGAAAAATCCCAACATCCTGGTGATGTATGCTCTGCCGGTACTTTTAACGCTGCTCTGGAATAACATTATGCCGGGAATGCCTCCTGGGATGGCCCTCAGTTTTGGATTGCTGTTTCTGGTGGTGATGGTGGGTATGTACGTCCCTTCTATGATGATAGCTGAAGAAAAGGAAAAGAAAACAATTGAGGTCCTGCTGCTCTCCCCGGCAACACCGGCAGAGGTTATTATTGGCAAAGGACTTTTGACATTGCTATCAATTATTATGGTGGCAATTTTTCTGGTGCTCATTACCGGCAATCAACTTCAGGGGCTTCTTACAATCCTGCTGGCCACGGTTCTAACCTCAATTTTTGCTATTTTTGTGGGGATGATAGTCGGGCTGCTGGCCAAAAATCAGATGTCCACCGGAGTTGTGGGCATGCCTGTTTATCTTCTGCTGCTGATAATCCCCCAGGTTGCTGAAATGGCTCCGGGGGCTGTTCAGACTCTGGCCGGATTTTTGCCAACCTATCATTACCTGCTGATTCTGGATTCCAGTTTAACTGCTGCTGCAGGACAGGCCAGAAGCTTATATAATCTGAGTTTCATTGCTTTTAGCAGTTTTATTGTTTTCCTGCTTTTGCTTTACATTTATAAAATTAAAGGGCTTAAAAACTAACTGCAGAGCTAACTACCGGGAACCGCAGCTGAAAAAGCTTTCAGGGAAAGCTGCCATAAGAAGACGCAATATTTTTAAATAAATGAAAATATAAATTTATTGCTGTTTCCTTTACAATATTAAAGTAATATGTTAGTATTCAGAGAAATACATACTTTTTTAGACAAACTGAGACAGACCTCATTCAGAAGATTTGAGAAGAGAGAATTAGAGGAGGAAGTAAGATGTCTGATAAAAGAATTGATGCTCTGGGAGCTGTAAATCGAGGAGTCCCCTGCCCTTCAGGGCTCTGCACCCTGTGTCAATCAGACTGTCGGGGCCGGTGTGAGACCTGGCTTTCTGCTCTCCACGGCAAGCAGATGCTCTATCCCCGTGATTTTGGCTCGATTACCTCAGGAAGCAAAAACATTGATCCCCGGGGAGTTAACTATGATGCTCTTAGAATTCAGGGATATGTTTTTGGTTCTCGGGGCCTTAAGGAAGGTTTAACTTCCGATGCTGATGATTGCATCTATCCCAATGTTAATATAGAAACCGGTTTTGGTAAAAAAACAAAGAGCAGGGCTAAAATCCCTGTAATGACCGGTGCTCTGGGTTCTACCTTTATTGCTGAAAAGTACTGGGACTCCTTTGCCGTGGGAGCGGCACTCTCCGGTTTTCCCATTGTAATTGGAGAAAATGTGGTCGGGGTTGACCGTAATTCCAGAATGGAAAACGGAGTAATTACCGAGGCCCCGGAGATGGACCGCCGGATTGGTATCTATCAGAGATATACCAGAGACGGCTACGGTGATATTTTTGTCCAGCTAAATGTCGAGGACACACGTAATGGGGTGGCTGAATACTTAATAGAAAATTATGGAAATGATATTATAATTGAGCTGAAATGGGGTCAGGGAGCCAAGAATATTGGTGGTGAAATCCAGGTGAGAAGCCTAGAGTATGCCAGATTTCTGGCAGAGAGAGGATACCTGGTCGATCCTGATCCTACCAGAGAAGTTACCAGAAAAGCCTACGAGTCGGGTGCAGTTAAAAGCTTTGCCCGTCACAGCAGGCTGGGAGCTACAGAAGCCGTAGATGTTGATAGTTTTAAGGAAGCTTTTCTGGAGAGGGTGGAATACCTGCGCTCTCTGGGTTTTGAAAGAATCTCATTGAAAACCGGTGCCTATGGCATGAGAGCTCTGGCCATGGCTCTGCGTTTTGCAGCCGAGGCGGAGCTGGATTTGGTCACGATTGATGGGGCTGGAGGTGGAACCGGAATGAGCCCCTGGAACATGATGGAACACTGGGGCGTTCCTTCTCTACCCCTCCATACCAGAGCGGTGGAGTATGCTGGCATCCTGGAGGAACAGGGTTTTGACGTACCGGATCTTTCTCTGGGCGGCGGCTTGTCCCGGGAGGATCATATATTTAAGGTTCTGGCCCTGGGCTCACCCTATGTCAAAATGGTCTGTCTGGGCCGGGCACCCATGATTGCCGGATTTTTAGGTTCCAATATTGAAGGGGTTTTCTACCCGGACCGCAAGGAAGAGCTTAATGGTAACTGGGACGAACTGCCTCCAGCAGTCAAAGAAGCAGGAAGCCGTCCCCGGGGTATTTTTGCCGGCTGGTATGATGTGGAAGAAATTGTCGGTCCCCGGGAGATGGAGAACATTCCCTTTGGAGCCGTGGCTCTTTATACTCTAGCCGACAAGCTCAGCACCGGCCTCAAGCAGTTACTGGCCGGGGTGAGGAAGTTTAATATAACTGAAATATCCCGGGCAGATCTAATGTCGGGTAACAGGGAGGTTGAAGAATTGACGGGCATTTCCTATATGACTGAAGCTCTGCATGGGGAAGCCCTTGATATTTTAACTGAATAAATTCTTCGCCCTGGAGTCAATTTCATTTTAGTCCCGCTCTTTGTCCGT
>PWHA01000060.1 GCA_003554685.1 Halanaerobiaceae bacterium | reverse complement strand
CTGATGTATGCCTACTCAGAAAATTTTATTCTGCCTCTTTCCCATGATGAGGTGGTCCACGGCAAAAAATCGCTGCTGGATAAAATGCCCGGGGATTACTGGCAGATGTTTGCCAATCTCAGGCTGCTGCTGGCCCATATGACCGCCCACCCCGGCAAGAATCTGCTCTTCATGGGCGGAGAATTCGGCCAGTTTATTGAATGGAATTACCGCCAGGAGCTGGACTGGTTTCTGCTGGATTACCCCATGCATCAAAAGACCCGGAGTTTTACCTCTGAAATCAACCATCTTTACCTG
Source organism: Halanaerobiaceae bacterium (assembly GCA_003554685.1). GTDB lineage: Bacteria > Bacillota > Halanaerobiia > Halanaerobiales > Halarsenatibacteraceae > T1SED10-84. The sequence goes on along the minus strand of PWHA01000060.1, from coordinate 16,257 downwards.
AATAGTCCACCTCTCTGGGAACTGGATTATGAAGAGGAAGGTTTTAAGTGGATTGAACCCAATGATTACAGCCAGAGTATTTTAAGCTATATCCGTTATGACTCCAGTGGCAATCCGCTGATTGCCGTTCTGAATTTTACCCCGATCCCCCGGGATAGTTATCGGATTGGAGTTCCTCGCTCCGGAAACTATCAGGTTATTCTTAACAGTGACAATCCCGCTTTTGGAGGTTCAGGTTACTGCGACAGGAAGTCCTATCAGTCCGAATCAAGAGAGTTTCACGGGCGTCCCGATTCCCTGGATCTAAACCTGCCGCCGCTGGGAGCCCTCTTCCTCAGGCCGGAATAAACCGGCAGGATCCCTTCCGGACCCTTTAAGGTTTTCCCGGTTCTGGCAGAATAAATTTTCAGTTAACTGATTTTTCACTTTTAAGTTTTCCCTTTTAATTTAATTATCTCAGGCTGCAAAAACCCAGATAGTTTTTGCAGAACTGCAAATCCAGACTTCAGGAGGGATAGAAATGTCAAAAAAAGAAATTGTCGCCATGCTGCTGGCTGGAGGCAAGGGTACCCGGCTAGGTGTTTTAACCAAGAATATAGCCAAACCGGCCGTTCCCTTCGGGGCAGAATACCGGCTGATTGATTTTCCTCTCAGCAACTGTACCAACTCCGGCATCGATACTGTCGGCGTCCTGACACAGTATGAACCCCTGGTGTTGAACTCCTACATCGGCAATGGTAGTTCCTGGGATTTAGACCGCCGGGATGGAGGGGTTACCGTGCTGCCCCCCTACCTGCGGGAAACAGGTGGCTCCTGGTACAAAGGCACAGCCGATGCCATCTACCAGAATATAAATTACATTGAGCTCTATGATCCTGAATACATTCTGGTTCTTTCCGGTGATCATATCTACAAGATGGACTATTCCCGCATGCTGGCCCAGCACAAGCAGTGGGGTTCGGAAGCCAGCATAGCTGTCCTGGAAGTCCCCTGGGAAGAAACCCAGCGTTTCGGGATAATGAATACCAACGAAGAGGACCGCATCATCGAGTTCCAGGAAAAGCCGGAGGAAGCTAAAAGCAATCTGGCCTCTCTGGGTATTTATATCTTTAACTGGCCGCTTCTGCGGGATTATCTGGATAAGGATGCCAGTAATGACGATTCAGCCCATGATTTTGGTAAAAACATCATTCCAGCCATGCTGGAGGACAACCGCAGGGTCTTTGCCTACACCTTTGACGGCTACTGGAAGGATGTGGGAACCATCAAAAGCTACTGGGAAACCCACATGGATCTGCTGGCTGAAAAAAGCAAGGGGCTGAACCTCTATGACCGTAGCTGGGTTATTTCCAGCGTTAACCCCAATCGTCCTCCTCAGTTTGTCGGCCGCACTGCCAACATCTCCCATTCCATGATCAATAAGGGTACCAAAATCCGGGGCAAGGTAGAAAATTCCGTGATCTTTTTCGGGGTTGATATCGGAGAGGGTGCAGTTATTAAGGGTTCGGTGATTATGCCCAATGTAACCATTGAAGAGGGCGCCTATATCAACAAGACGATTATCGGCCAGGACTCGGTTATCAAGGATAATGCCCGCATTGGTGTTGGAGAAACCGAGGAATTCGAAATTACCGTAATTGGCGAAGGTGAAACAATCTCCAACGGCAGAATCATTGAGCACGGATCTGTCATCGGTTAAATATAGAAAAGGGAGGTAGCAGAGATGAATAATGTAATGGGAATTATAAATAATAATCCTCAGGGAATTTCACTTAAAGAGATCCCCGCCCACCGTTCCCTGGCTTCGACACCAATCGCAGCCAGACATCGGCTGATTGACTTCCCTCTCTCCAACATGGTTAATTCCGGAATAAAAAATGTGGGAATCCTGCTGGAGAGCCGATTCCGCTCTTTGCTGGACCATATCGGTCCCGGCAAGGCCTGGGGACTGGACACCAAGAAAGACGGCCTGTTTTTACTTCCTCCGGCCCATATTTACGGCGACAATCAGATTTATAAGGGGGATATAGAAAATCTTTATACCAATCTGGATTATCTGCACCGCTCCAGTCAGGAATATGTGATTGTGGCCTATCCCTTTATCGTTTGCAACATAAACTATCGCAGGGCCTTTGATCATCATATTAAATCCGGGGCAGATATCACAGTTATCTACAAGGACTTAGAAACCATGCACCGGGACTCGCATTACACCACCATTAAAACCGACAACGAGGAAAAACTGATTGACATGAAGGTCAATCCCGACACCCGTCGGGATACCAGGGTCTCCCTGAAAAGATACATTATGAAAAAGGATATTCTGCTGGAGATTATTGATAACTCCGTGGCCACCGGCCAGTGGGATTTTGAAAAAAACGGCATTGCCTCCCGTTTAAGTTACTATGATGTTCTGGGCTTCCCCGTTCATGATTATATTGCTATCATCGGTTCGGTCAGCGAGTATTACCGGCGCAATCTGGAAATGCTTCAGCCGGAAATTTTCCAGGATCTCTTTGAAGGAATTGGGCCAATTTACACCAAGCACAAGGATGAAGCCGCCACCAAATATACCATCAATTCCCGGGTCAATAATCTGCTGGCCGCCAACGGCTGCTTAATTGATGGAGAGGTAGAAAATTCTGTGCTCTTTAGGGGAGTAAAGATCCGTCAGGGAGCCCGGGTGAAAAATTCGGTAGTTATGCAGAAATCTGAGGTTAAAGAGAATGCCGTTCTGGAAAATGTTATTGTGGATAAAAATGTGCGGATCAATCCCGGCAAGGAGCTCAGGGGTGACCCGGCCTTCCCCCTGATTATTGAAAAGAACTCGATCATTTAGAGCCAACCGGTTTCCTCTGCTCTCCAGCGACAGGAACCAAGACCGGCTACTGGCTAATAACAATCAGACGAAATAAAAGAACATCAAAATAATTTAATTCCATAAATAAGCGCTTTCCCGTCCTCGGGAAAGCGCTTTTCTTCTCTAAATGCTGCTTCTATAAATACTGTACTTCTGGCAGACCCAGAGAAAATTTTCTTTAACCGGTCCTTACCGGTTCTTCCCGCTCTAGTCAATAGGTCCTTTTAGTTTTATCTGCCCTTTCTTTGCCCTCTTGTTTGCCCCTTCTCTGCCATTTTATCGTAAACCTCCAGTAAACCTCAGCAGCTGTTTCACTCATTGCTGTAGAGGATCATAACACTGTGGGGAGGAGCATCAACATCAGCCCGCCTGAAGCTTTCTATGGTATCTGTTCCGGCCCGCCTGTCATCCACCACCACATGATACCTTTTTTTGCCATTTAACTTAATTTTAACCCACTCCCACCAGGCATTGTAGATTACGGTAATTTCCTTCCAGCTGTCTCCTCCGGCCCGGGGGCCCAGTTTAAAAACCACAATACCTTCAGGAGACTCTAAAAAACGCAAATATTTTCGGATATCCTCCGGATTCTGGAGGCGGAAAGCCGGATGATTCTTTCTGAGTTCAATCAAACCGCGATAATAGTGGAAGGTATCTTTGTATTTGGTTTTCCTGCCCCATTTCAGAGCATTTATTTCATCTCCGGCCCGGTAGGAATTATTATGGCCGAATTTGGTCCGGAGAAACTCTTCACCGCCCTGGAGGAAGGGAACTCCCTGGGAGGTCATAATAATAGCCTGAGCCATCCGGTCCAGAGAAACCAGGGTTCTGGAAGTGTCATGGGGGCAGGATTTAGCCAGTTTATCCCAGAGGGTTAAATTGTCATGACAGCTGACGTAATTAACTGTCTCCTCAGGGCTTCTGGCAAATCCCTGAAGTCGATCACTGTAATTAATCTGACCCACCACTCCCCTTTTGATCTCCCGGTAAAATTCAGAACGTCCGCTGGCAAAACCGGTTTCTACCCCATCATTGCAGCCCTTAATGGCATTGCGGTAATCATCGTTAAAGATGGCAATCCCGGTTCCCCGCTGCTGCCCCTTAACCATCAGTCTTTCCTCCTTGAGCTGAGGGGGAAGAGCATACCAGGGTTCTCCATAGATAAGAATATCCTCGTTGATCTTCTTAAGCTCCCGCTTAAGGGTCAGCATCGTTTTTTTGTCAATCAAGCCCATCAGATCAAACCTGAAGCCATCGAGATGATATTCCCGGGCCCAGTAGCAGACCGAATTCACTATAAACTCCCGGACCTTTTCTTTCTCGCTGGCAGTTTCGTTGCCTACACCTGAGCCATTAGCAATTTCACCTTCCGGAATTTGCCGGTAAAAATAACCGGGAGCTATCTTTTCCAGGGCTGATTTCCCGGTATAATAGGTATGATTATAAACCACATCCATAATAACCCCGATACCCAGATTGTGCAGGGCCAGCACCAGCTTTTTCAGCTCGGTAATCCGGGAGAAATCAGCCGGATTGCTGGCATAGGAACCCTCGGGGCTGTTATAGTAAAGGGGGTCATAGCCCCAGTTATAATCCCCGGGATCGGTATCATCAACCGTAGCAAAATCAAAGACCGGCATCAGTTGAACATGAGTAACTCCCAGCTCTACCAGATGGTCCAGTCCGGTGCTCAATCCTGCGGCATTTGAGCTGCCTCTTTCAGTAAATGCCAGATACTTCCCCCGGTGCTGCAGGCCCGATTCAGGATGAGAGCTGAAGTCCCTAACATGAACTTCATATATTATGGCATCTACGGGAGAATCCAGGGCAGGATTGCTGTCCTCCTGCCAGCCCGGAGGGTCGGTGCACTCCAGATCCACAATCAATCCCCGCCTGCTGTTGGTAGCCACAGCCCTGGCCCAGGGATCTACAGTCAGGATTCTGGAACTGCCTCTTTCAATTTCCAGCAGATAATACCTGCCATGCAGATTCCTGGCAGTCCAGGCAGTCCAGTAATCTTCGGCTGTTTCTTCCAGCTTTATTTCTTCCTGAAACTCACCTGTCTCAAATTCTGATATTTTTACCGCTGCCCGGTCGGTATTTTTAATCCAGAAATTGAAGCCTGTGCTATCTTTATCTGCCAGAATTCCCGGTTCCTGCCTGAACCAGGCTGCCGGTCTTCTAGCAGTCCGTTCCTCTGTTTCCGATACCCTCGCAGCATTGAGAAAAGACCTGTCAGCCACCAATTGTTTACCTCCTTAAGAAAACATCAAGGGAACAAAAATATCTATTACTATTAACTATTCTCAATTTCTTGGCGAAATCCTTTTTTTCAGCATTTTCCGGCTCAGTTTTTGAAAACCTGTCGGGCCCCGAGAATATTGTCCTTAGTGGAAAATTACTACAGGGTAATTATTAAAAGAGTTATTGTTGTTGTTCTTCTTCGCTTCTTCTTGTCTTTGTTCTTAGTGTATTTTACTTAAACATAATAATAGGATATAATAAATAAAATATCCAATCAGGTTTGAATTTCGATTGAGGAGGATTACCAGCCATTATGAACTTAGATAACAAAGTTAAAGTAGCATATTTTTGTATGGAGTTCGGTCTGCACGAGGAATTTCGGATTTATTCCGGAGGTCTGGGTGTGCTGGCCGGAGATACCTTGAAAACCGCCCGGGACCTGGAACTTCCCGTAACCGGAATCGGGATTATGTGGAATAAGGGTTACACCCGTCAGTTAATAGATGATTACGGTCGACCCTATGACAACTATGCCCCCGAAGGTCAGAATTATGAGCATGTCAGTGATACAGGAATTACCGTCGCCGTCAGGGTCAAAGAGCAGGATGTAAAGTGCAGGGTCTGGAAGGCCGATAAATTTAACAACAGGCCGATTTATCTGCTGGATACCAACCTGGAAGAAAATCAGGATATGAAATGGATTACCGACAGATTGTATATGGGTTCCTCCGAAGAAAGAATTGCCCAGGAAATAGTACTGGGTATTGGAGGAGTCCGGGCCCTGCGGAAGCTGGGGATAGAAGTGGATATCTATCATTTTAATGAAGGTCATGCCGCGCTGGCCGGAACAGAATTGATCCGGGAACTGATAAATCAGGGCTATGATTTTCAGGAAGCCTGTCAGAGGCTGCGGAAAAAAATTGTCTTTACCACCCATACCCCGGTGGAGGAAGGCAATGAATCCCACCCCATTGAAAATTTAAAGGAGGTGGGAGCCTTCAACGGTTTAACTCAGGAAGAAATGGAGCAGATCGGAGGGAATCCCTTCAATATGACCGTTGCCGGCCTGCGCCTGGCTTCTCGGGCCAATGGAGTAGCCCGGCTACACGGAATAACCGCCCGGGACATGTGGAAGCATGTCGATAACCGGGCTCCTATACTTTCAATAACCAACGGCGTTCATCACCACAGCTGGGTCGATGAAAGAATGCTGGAGGTTTTGTTTAATAAAAATAAAATAGCCAAGCTTCATAAAGAAAACAAGCAGAAACTGCTGAATTATATTAAAGAGGAAAATGATCAGCAGCTCAATCAGGACCGCCTGCTGATAGGTTTTGCCCGCCGGGCAGCCAGTTATAAAAGGCCTGACATGGTTTTCTGGCAACTGGACCGGATCAGGCACCTGCTGGAAGAGCAGAAAGTTCAATTTGTCTTCTCGGGCAAGGCTCATCCCGGAGATAATGTTGGCAAGGATATCATCGCTCACATAGTCTCCATCTCCAGAAAATATCCTCAGAGTGTTGCCTTCCTGGAGGATTATAACATTAAAATTGGCCGTCTTATGACCCGGGGCTGCGATGTCTGGCTCAATAACCCCCGCCGACCCCTGGAAGCCAGCGGAACTTCCGGAATGAAAGCCGCCATGAACGGCGTGCTGAATTTCAGCACCCTGGATGGCTGGTGGTCAGAAAACTGCCAGCACGGAATCAACGGCTGGCAGTTTGGCAACGGCTATGTGGGAGAGGGGCAGGATGAGCATGACCTTCACGCTCTCTATGAAGTGCTGCTAAACGAGGTTGTTCCCACCTACTATGAAGACCGGCAGCGCTGGCTGATGATGATGCAGTACAGTATCAAGACCACCAAGGATAGATTTTCTGCCCGGAGAATGCTGAAAAATTATTACGAAATGCTCTATCAAATCTAGCTAAACCCTTATTTTACCAGCATGTTTTCAGCCAGCTCCTGCCTGACACTCTCTCCCTGAAAATATTCCGCGATTTCCAGGGCAAAGGATAGAGCTGTCCCCGGTCCCCGGGAGGGAATAATATTGCCATCTCTAACAACCGATTTTTCCAGATAATTATAGGCAGAAAATTCATCCGCAAAGGAGGGGTAGCTGGTGCAGCGAACTTTATCCAGAACCCCGGCAGCTTTTAGGACCAGAGGTGCAGCACAGATGGCCGCCACCAACTTTTCTTGAGCGGCAAATTCCTGAACCAGTGCCAGGATAGCCTCCTCCCGCCTGAGATTTTCTGCGCCGGGCATCCCTCCCGGAAGAACCAAGCCGTTAAAAACCCGGTGGTTGATATTTTTTAACCGTTGATCTGCTTCAATTTTTATACCGTGAGCACCTCTGACAGTAATTTCATCGAGGCCTGCACAAATCACCTTAAGGTCAGCCCTTCTCAAAACATCAATAACAGTAACTGCTTCAATCTCTTCAAAACCACGGGCCAGCGGTACAACTACTTTAGCCATTTTCCATCTCTCCTTCCTGCAGCTGGGTTATCTGCCTGGAAAATAAATCTAAATCCTTCTGAGTGTAAAGCACAAATCGGACCAGCTCAAGCTCAACTCCCCTTTCCAGATAATCCCTAACGGTGCTCAGGGCAATCCGGGAAGCCTCTTCTCGGGGATACCCGAAAGCTCCCATCGAAATTGCGGGAAATCCCAGGCTGTCAATCTCCTTCTCAACTGCCAGATCCAGAGCCTTCCAGTAACAGTCTCTTAACAATTTCTCCTCGGGCTTATCCCTGCCGTAAACCGGTCCCAAGCAGTGAATTACATAGCTGTTGGGAAGCTTATGGCCGCCGGTAATTACCGCTTCGCCAGGACTGATCGGTGCATATTTGCGGCACTCCTCCGCCAGGCCCGGTCCGGCAGCTCCATGCAGGGCTCCAGCTACCCCACCGCCCGGCATCAGCTGAGCATTGGCGGCATTTACCACCGCCGTCAGGTCATCCTGGCTGGCAATATCACCCTTAACAAGCTGCAGAATTGTTTGACCTACTTCGATCTCCTTCATCGGCTTCACCTCCGCTTAAGTTGTTGGCATTATCAGGCTTCAAAGTGATTTCTGTGCTCTCCTTAGAGAATCATCAGGACTAAAAAGGCTGAATTAGATTTTTTCAGCAAAATATTCAAATATATTTGTAAAATTGCCTGCCCGGACCTCACCCCATGCACCGGTATTTGATATTATCATAACCTTGTTGTCTGAATTAATCGCCAGCGCTTTTACTTAAACTCTGATTCCGGCTGGGTTAGCCTTTTCTTTAACTTTCTGGCTTCCTGACGCAGAAGAGGCTCGGGTCCTGCCATAATCCCGTCCAGAATCCTTTCCAGCTCAGAACTATCTAAACCCTCCAGCCCGGTCTCCTGCAGGGCATAGAGAGCATAATAGAGCACCCAGACCTGCTGGCTTTTTTGCAATATCTCCCGGGCCAGCCTTTGAGCCTGACTGTATCTGCTGCCTGCCAGCAGCAGTGCCAGCCTGAAACGAAGAATTTTGCCGCTGTTATCCGGGTGAATACTCTGAAAAATTTCCTCTTCCTCTAGCTTTGAGGCCAGCCGCGATGCCTGCCGGGGAACAGCAGCAAATACCTTTTCTGCCAGTTTTTCAGGATCTGTTTCCTTCCGGGGCAAAATTTCAGCCAGCGTCTCTGCTAAAAACTCCTCTTCCTGCTGCTGCCAGTAATTTTGCAGAATGGCACTGTCAGCCTCAAGTTGAAAGCTCTGCCGGGAAAAATAGCTCCTCTCCTGCTCGGAAAAGCTCTCCAGCTTAGCTTCTATTTGCGGCCAGTGTTTTTCTCCGGCCTGACCTGCCAGCTTGACAACCCTTTGAACCGATTCCGCTCCGGCCAGAGAACGGGAAAACCTCCTCTGTTGAAAAAGCTTTCCTCCAGCCAGCAGAAGAAGTGCCAGGTTTACCAGCAGTAGATAGAATATCCTGGTATGCCAGTAGCTGCCCGGAGCCAGAGAACGCAGCAGTTTTTCTCTTTCGAAAAAACCGGCTCCCAGCAGATTTTCCTCGTAAAGAGGATCATCAATGGGGGATGCAAAATCAAGAGCCTGATCAATCAATTCTGCGGAAGAAACCTCCAGACCAAGACTGGCAGCAACCTCCGCCAGTCCTCCCACCACCCGGGGGGCGGCAAAGGAGGTTCCTGTGGAGCGGTAGGGATTTAAAGAATAGGAACTGAACTCAGCCGGGAGATAACGGGTCACATCTCCTGAAGCTGCCAGGTCAACTTCCTCACCATAGCTGGCATAGGTTTCCCTGCCCCGGGATCCGGCCGCTGTGACAGCCAGCACCGGGCTGTAACGGGCAGGATAGGCCACCTGATTGTCACCGGTATTGCCGGCAGCAGCCACCACAATAACTCCAGCCTGCTGCAGTTCCTGAAATAATCTTCTTTCCTCTTCATCCTCTCCCCAGAAGGCCAGACTGATATTAACGAAAACCCGGGTATGTTGATTGCTGCGGGCATAATCTCGGACTCTTCTTAACTGATTTTTCAGACTCTGCCGGGAGCTTTCCCCCGGTCCCGAAACAACCTCCAGGGCATAAAGTTCAGCTGGAGCCCTTCTTTTGGTATCAGAAACTATTTCCAGCACCAGCTGGCCGTGGCCGGGCAGAGCCCTAAGGGTTCGTCTGCTGCCCTCTCTCACCACCGGACTGAAACCGCTGTCCAGCACAAATATTGAAACCGGGTTTTCTCCGAAAGAGGTGGAAAAATACAGGGCAGTCAGAATAATCAGAGAAATTATCAGTCCGGCCATTACTTTTCTCATTCTGCCACCCTCCTGTTAAACTTTATTACAGTTTTCCCTCCCGCTGAGCCTGATAGAGCGGTGAAAGCCGGGCCAGTTTTTCCTCATCAACCCGTTCCATAATCCTGGCTGCCGCTCGGTCTGCCCGCCTGAGGATCTCTTCTTCCTCGACAGTAACCATCCGGCCCTTCCGAAAAATAAAGCGACCAGCCACCATTACATCCCGCACTTCACTTCCTCTGGCCGAGTAAACCAGATTGGGCACTAGGTTGCGGAGAGGATGACGAATAACGGGAGAAAGGTTGATTTTCTTTAAATCAATAGTAATTAGATCAGCAAATTTACCCGGAGTAAGGGAACCGACTTTATCTCCCAGCCCCAGGCATCCAGCAGCTTCAATGGTAGCCAGCCGGAGGACCTTCCAGGCCGGGAGGGGCAGGGGGCTCTTATTCCTGATCTTGTTAAAAAGAGCGGTCAATTTCATCTCATTAAACATATTATTACAGTTATTGCCCGGAGCCTGATCCGAACCCAGGGCAGCCCGATCAGCTACTTCTAAAAACTCCTGCAGGGGAGGAATCTGACCGTCAATAATACCGATGCTTCCCGAGCAGACTGTCAGACCGGCTCCGCTTCTGGCTAAAAGCCGGGTTTCCTCCGGAGTAGCCTCAGTCAGATGTACAGCATTGAGATTGGAGTCCAGCAAACCCTCCCGGGCCATCCAGGGAATGGTGCGGCTGTTATATCGCATTTTCATCTGACGATGTTCCCGCTCTCCCTGCGCTACATGCATATGAATTCCGGTCTCCAGTTTTCCGGCCAGGTCATAGATTCTTTTAAGCAGCTCCAGCGAGACCATGTCGGGAGCCTGAGGTCCAAGAAAAAAGCTGATTCGCTCCGGCAGTTCTTCTTTTTCGATCCAGTTCAGAGCTTCGGCCAGATCCTCCTCTCCCTTCTTGCGGTCAAAGGGATAGAGCTCACCCGGAATAATCGCGCTGCTGCTGTCCAGTTCATTGATGGTTTTCGAGAGCAGGGCCCTGGTCCCGATCCGCTGATGCCAGTTCACCATTCCTTCCAGGTTGCTGCCAAAATCAGCCAGCAGGGTGGTGCCATTCCGAACTGCTTCCATAATATTGAGGGCCGTTCCTGCCTCCCGAGCCTGCCGGTCCAGATGGCGGGAAAAGGGCCAGAGGCCTTCCTCCATCCAGCCGCTGATATCCTGGGCCAGGCCCCGCAGCAGAGCTATACCCGTATGAATATGGGCATCAATTAGTCCCGGAATCACCAGAAGATTCTTACCCTCCAGCAAGCGGTCAGCCTGATGCCCGGCCAGAATTTCCTCAGAATTACCAACCACCGCAATTTTATCGCCTTTAATGCCCAGAGCAGCATCAGCTAAATAACCAACTCCTCCATCCTCCATTGTCAGCAGTTCGGTATCATAAATTATCAGATCCAGCTGCAAAAAGATTCCCCCTCACTCCCGCAAAACAAATTCCGGAGTTAGATTAGTCACGGGATTTTTTATCGGCTACAATCAGATAATATTTATCATTTAAAATTCGGCTGTATTCCAGCTCCAAGTCAGCTTCACTGAGCAGGTTCTGCACGGTGTCCACTGCCAAGCGATGCTCATAATCCGGGCCTGTTTCCATCTCTTTTTTTCTCCAATCAATTACAATCAGCCTGCCCTGATCCTTTAAAAACTCAAGATAATACTGGATAAATTCTCGACGGCCGCTGACCTCATGCAGCAGATTTGCCATCAGCACCATATCTCCACTTCCGGCCAGTTCCCCCTGGACATTATCCTCACAAACCCCACTCTCATTTACCTGATAGAGCTTGAGGTTTCCAATTTTTTTGGCTTCAGCCCTTTCCTGTAAATCCTCCAGCATCTGGCTGGAAATATCAAAGGCATGAACCTCGCCCTCGGAGCCGACAATCTCGGCTGCCGGCAGGGAAAAATAACCATTGCCGCAGCCCACATCCAGAAAAACTTTGTCCTCTCCAAGACCACAGGCTGTCAGTATCTTTTTGGCCGGCAAAGATTTCTTTCTGTTATCAGAGTGCAGTTTGTCTCGCTGAGCAGGATTAAATACCTGAGCCACGTCAGCCACCTCCTGATGATTGTATTCTCGCAGTCAAACTTTGAGTTCTTCCGGCAGAACTTCATTCATGCTGCCTGTGCGATATCCCTCCAGATCCAGGGTAATATAAGTATAACCCAGTTCTTGAAATTTTGCCACTATCTCCTCCCTTCTTTCCAGAAATAACTGCATATCCTGAGGTTTGGTTTCTATTCGGGCCGTGTGCTTATCATGATGGCGAACCCTTAGCTGCTGAAGGTCCAGTTTTCTGAGAAATTTTTCAGCCCTGTCGACCCTGAGAAGCTTATCCCGGGTGATTTTATCCCCGTAGGGAAAACGGGATGACAGACAGGCAAAGCTGGCTTTGTTCCAGGTCGACAGTTCCAGCTTTTTTGACAGTCTGCGAATATCATCCTTGGTCAGCTTGGCTTCCAGCAGAGGGCTTCTGATACCCAGTTCCTTAAGAGCTTTCAGGCCGGGGCGATAATCATCCAGATCATCATAGTTGGAACCATCCAGGACATATTTCAGTTCCCGCTCCCGGGCCACCTCCAGCACCGAGATAAAAAGCTCCTTTTTGCAGTGGTAACAGCGGTCAGGTGGATTGCTGGCAAAATCCTCACTGGCCAGCTCCTCGGTGTGGAGTAAAACCTGTTCGACTCCGATTTCATCGGCTATTTTACGGGATTCCTCCAGCTGTTCCCGGGGATAGGTCTCTGATCTGGAGGTTACTGCCACCACCCTATCCCCCAGCTGATCCCGCGCTACCTTTAACAGCAGGGTGCTGTCCACCCCACCGGAAAAGGCTACAGCAGCACTCTCCATTTCAGCCAGGATATTATTCAGTTTTTCATATTTTTTCTCTAACTCAGAATCCTCAAAGTCAATGGCTCTATCGTCAGACATTATCTCTCCTCCAGTTATCAGGATAAAATATCCAGGTTCTAAAAATTTATCATTTTCTGTTGTTTTAACATTTAGCTTCCGGCACCTTAATGATATCAAATATTTCCGGCAGATAAAACTCCCCGGTGCCAGACCGCTTCAATTTTCCAGTCCGGTGACATAATTATTAGATCAGCCCTTTTCCCGGCTGCCAGGCTTCCGGTTCTCTCTGCCAGTCCAATTTTTTCAGCAGGGTTCAGGCTGGCCAGCCTCCAGGCTTCCGGGAGCGTCAGCTCTGTCTCTTGAAAAATTTTTTTAACCGCTTCCTTCATGGTTATGGTACTGCCAGCCTGCTGGCCGGAGTCTACCAGACGGGCTTCTCCTCCAGAAATTTCTACCTCAAGGCCACTCAGTTCATAGCGGCCCTCCGGCATTCCGGCAGCCCTCATTGCATCTGTCACCAGAATTACCTTTTCCCGGGGCTTGACCCGGGTTGTCAACCGCAGAATTGCAGGATGAAGATGAATGCCATCTGCTATCAGTTCCACGGTGACCTGACTGCTATCCAGAAAAGCCCCGACAGTTCCGGGCTGACGGTGATGCAGGCCCAGCATACCGTTAAAAAGATGGCTGGCATGAGAAAGGCCCCGGCTAAAGGCCTGCTGCATGGTCTCATAATCAGCCCTGGTATGACCGGCTGCCGCCACTATTCCCTTTTGCTGCAAAATCTCCAGCAGCTCCCCTGCCCCCGGCCTTTCCGGGGCCAGGGTAACGATCTTTAAACTCTTTCCCAGAATATCAAGCCAGCGCTGAAATATCTCCCGGGAGAAATTTCTGATATGCTCGGGATTCTGAGCACCAGCCTTCTCCCGGTTCAAAAAGGGCCCCTCCAGATGGACCCCCAGCAGATTCGAGCCGGGATTTTCCCGGGTATATTTCCTGATATTTTTCAAAACCCGGGCAAGTTTCTCCGGACCCGCTGTCAGCGGGGTGGCCAGAAAACCCGTTACTCCCTGCTGAAGTTTAAAATCCGAGATGGCAGACAGGGCCTGCCGGCTGCCATCCATTACATCATGACCCCGGGCCCCATGGACATGAATATCGATCCAGCCCGGGCCCAGCAGGCTTCCCTTAAGATCGACCCGGCTGCCCTTTCCTGCGACAGCCTCTCTCAAATCTACCGGAGGCTGACCGCAGCCAAAATCTTCGATTTCTTCATTTTTTATAATAAGCCAACCCTCTTCAGGATAAATATCGGGGTGAATCAGACCGGCTCTTTCAAATAATATCGGCATAACCATTTCCTTTCCTGAATTCAGTTTGTCTAAAGGCTGCCCCCTGCTGGTTTAGAAAAAAATAATAAATACCGGCAGACTCCCTTTGAATCCATGATTATTCTACGAAGGAACCTCTGATTCTGATAGGATCTCCCAGAGGTTCTCCGGCCAGAAAGATAAATCTGGCTTCCGTGGAAAGGGGTCTGATCTCCAGAGTGTTGCCAGCTGACAGCAGATAACCTTCATCTTGCTTAAGTTCTTCTTCCGTTTCTCCTGTCTGAATTTCTCCGGCAATAACAAAGATTATTCCCTGATGTTCACCGCTCAACTGAACATTAAAGCATCCCCCTTCAGCAATTTCAACATCCTGAAAAATAACATCGGCTATTAGCACCAGTCCGGCACCGGGACCGGCAACGGTCCTGACCGTTAAGCCTTCCTGTTTCTGTTCCGGGACTTCCCTGGCGGGAATCCGGCGGTAATAGGGATCGGAATCCTTTTCCTCCCGGGGAATATTTACCCAGAGCTGAATACCCCGGCTCAGATCGCCTTCGCCGGGTGACTCGGAATGAACAATGCCACTACCGGCATTAAAGGCCTGAACGCCGCCCGCCTGAACTTCAGCCTCATTGCCCTGGTTATCCCTGTGCCAGAAGGAACCCTCCAGCATATAAGTCACCGCCTCAAAGCCCCGATGCTCGTGGGGGGCAAATTCATTGGGAGGTTCAACAAAAAATTGATCCAGCAGAACAAAGGGGTCCAGACTGTCAAAATTTTTGGTGGGAAAAAGCCGTTTAACCTTAGCTCCGTCGCCCTCCGGCTTGGTGACACTCATAATCCTTTGATTTTTTTCTAACATTGATCTCCACCTCCATTGAAATTTACGCCTGATTTTCTCTTAATTAATCTATCTGTTAAAGTGTGACCCCCTTTTCCTTGAAAATTGGTTCATTAATTTTCATTTCTTGTTGTGCCTCAAAAGGGCATGGCAGTTTAACTTGAAAGAATGACATTCTATTTTCAAATCTTGTTGATCTCAAAAGTAAGCATAGGATTTTCCAGGATAATTCTCTGATTTTGTGCCTGGATTTTGATTTTATCATATTTTTAAGATATGATATTATAAGATGGCATTATAAGATGACCCTAGACAGGAGGATTGACAATGACTGAATGGCGCTTGCTGTCCTACCAGACAGATACTGGTTTCAATAATATGGCAGTGGATGAAGCCCTCCTGCGGATTCACAGCCAGAGAAAAACTCCTCCCACCCTCCGATTTTACGGCTGGGAACCCCCGGCCCTGTCCCTGGGTTATTTTCAGAGCCTGGAAGAAAAAGTTGACAGGGAAAGCTGCCGGGCCCGGGGGATTGATGTGGTCCGCCGGTTGACCGGCGGCCGCGCAATTCTCCACGACCGGGAACTGACCTACAGCCTGACAGTCAGGGAGGAGCTTAATCTGCTTGATTCCTCGATAGTAAAAAGCTACCGGGAAATCAGTCAGGGCCTGGTAAAAGGCCTGAAGAAACTTGATATTCCGGTCAGTCTCACACCGCACCAGAGGGGTCAGAAAGCCCCCCGGGGTGATTCGGCTGCCTGTTTTGACACTCCCTCCTGGTATGAGGTTGTTATCGACGGGAAAAAATTGATCGGCAGCGCCCAGACCCGCAAATGGGATACCCTCTTACAGCATGGCTCTCTGCCTCTGACTCTGGATGCCGACCTTATCTTTGATCTCTTTAAGATAGATAATGAACGTCGGAGAAAAAAACTGAAAAGATTTTTTTTAAAGCACTCCACCGGACTCTATCAGCATACCGAAAAAAAATATTCTCCTGAAACCCTGGAAAAATATCTGGTCCGGGGGCTGTCAGAGCACTTTGCCGTCGAAATCAGACCCGGAAGTTTAACTGAGGGCGAGCGACAGCTGGCTGCCGAACTCAGCCGAAACAAATACAGCCAGAAGAGCTGGAATGCCCGGAAATAATTTTTCAAGTTATATAGTGGTTTGACCACAAAAAGGTTTAAGAATTATTCTTGCTACAATATATAGTAGGTTGAAGATCAATTAAGTACAACATATAGTATGATTTTGTTTGTTAATTTGCAAAATAGACCTTTTTGT
>PWHA01000207.1 GCA_003554685.1 Halanaerobiaceae bacterium | reverse complement strand
TTGATGTCCGGATTATCTGTGCCACCAATATCAACCTGGAAAGAGCGGTTCAGGAAGGAAAATTTAGAGAGGATCTTTACTATCGTCTCAATGTTTTCCCCATTAAAATTCCCCCTCTTCGCGAAAGAAAAGAGGATATTAAGGCTCTGGTCAGGCATACAATTCGCAAATTTAATCAGGAATATGGCAGGGCAGTGCAGGGAATTGAGCCTGAAGCTCTGGAAATTTTGCAGGATTATAAATGGCCGGGAAATGTTAGAGAGCTGGAAAATATCATCGGCCAGGCCATGATTCACATGAATCTGGATGAAGAATACATTGTTGAACACCATCTTCCCGTTCTTAAGGAAGAAAGAATAGAAATCCCTGAGGTGGAGCCGGTATCCTCAACTTCGCTGGACGATCATTCCTTAAAGGAAATCATTGAGGAGACTGAAAAAAAATTGATAATCAAGGCCCTCAACAAAACCGAAGGAAACCGCACGGAAGCAGCTAAAAATCTTGGCATTGCTGTCCGCAGCCTCTATTATAAGATGGATAAATACGGGATAGATTGATAAGTTCCACCGGTAATCTCTGTTTACCTCTGAAAATTTTTGCCTGCAATAAATTGCAGAACCCTGTTTTTTCTGCAGACATTTTCTGACTGGTATTTCCATAAAATTATTAATAATCTTCCGGGAAAATAAAATCTCAATTTTCTATCACCGCAGTCTCAGGCTTCGCGGTGTTTTTTTATTTTTTTTATTATTAAGACCGAAACTGGTATGAATCTTGCATATATTAATAGTGAAAGATAAATATCAATTTATCAAATATCAATTTATTAAGGGGGTCAATTTATGCAGATATTCGAAAAGATGAAGGAGCAGGGTCATGAACAGCTAATTTTTGTTCAGGACAATAAAACAGATCTCAAAGCAATTATCGGCATTCATAATACGGTGCTGGGTCCGTCTCTGGGTGGCTGCAGAATGTGGGATTATGAAGATGAAGAGGAAGTCATTATAGATGTGCTCAGACTTTCTAAGGGCATGACCTATAAAGCCGGCATTTCCGGAGAAGATTATGGGGGTGGAAAATCTGTGATCTGGGGTGACCCGGAGGTTCATCGAACCGAGGGTCTCTTTAGAGCTCTGGGACGTTTTGTCGATTCTCTGGGAGGCCGTTATACCACCGGAACAGATGTAGGCACCCAGCCCGAAGATTTTGTGATGATGCGCAAGGAAACACCTCATGTAGGAGCACTGCCCGAAGAATACGGCGGGGGTGGAGATTCCTCTGTACCAACGGCCTATGGAACCCTGATGGGGATAAAGGCCAGCTGCATGTATAGATACGGAAGTGATGATTTAGAGGGTAAAACCGTAGCAGTTCAGGGTCTGGGAAAGGTAGGATTAAAGCTTGCCCGTCACCTTAAGGACGAGGGGGCTGAATTGATCGGTACAGATGTGGTGGAAGAAAATATCAAAAAGGGCAAAGAAATAGGAATGGAAATTGTAGAACCCGATGCCATCTATGATGCAGACTGTGATATATTTTCTCCCAATGCCCTGGGAGCGGTGGTTAATGATGATACCATTGACAGATTTAACTGCGATATAATCTGCGGGGCAGCCAATAATATTCTGGCTGAACCTGAACATGGCCGAAAGCTGGCCGAAAAAGGAATTCTCTATGCTCCGGATTATGTGGTTAATGCCGGGGGATTAATTCTGGTTTGTGATGAAATGCAGCCCGGCGGTTACAGTGAAGAGCGGGCAATGAAAAAGTGTGAGGGAATTTATGACAGGCTGCTTCAGGTATATGAACTGGCTGAAGAACAGGATATTCTTACCATTCAGGCAGCAGATAAATTTGTAGAAGATAGAATAGAGACCATCAGGGTGACCAACACCATCCGAAAATTTAACGAATAACAGGATCAAGCTCGAGTTGAGAGGAGGCTGCCGAATGATTTCCAGTATTACCGAACTTGTTAATCAGGCCAAAGAATCCCCTCCCCTGAAGCTGGCTGTTGCTGCTGCCGGAGATCCGGCTGTGCTTGACAGTGTATTCCGGGCCTGGCAGGAGGGAATTATAGAGCCCATACTGGTGGGAGAGAGGGAAAAAATAGAACAGGCCAGAAACAGTATTGAAAGCAGCCTGGAAGCCAGAATTGTTGAGGTTAAAAGCAGCAGAGAGGCTGCCAGCCGGACCATGGAATTGATTTCCCAGGGAGAAGCAGATTTTCCCATGAAGGGCCTGCTGAGTTCGGGAGAAATTTTAAAAGCGCTGCTGAATAAGGAATACGGCCTGCGTCAGCAGGGGCTTTTAAGCCTGGTAACCATGATTTATCTGGAAAGGGAAAAACGCTTTGTGTTTCTCACCGATGCCGGTCTGAATATTGCTCCTGATCTCGGCGACAAAGCAGAAATAATCAAAAATGCTGTAGTTATTGCCCGCAGTATTGGTATTAAAAAGCCCCGGGTGGCACCCCTGGCAGCAGTGGAAACGGTTAATGAAAATATGCCTGTCACCCTGGAGGCGGCTCAGCTTTCAAAGATGGCCGACCGCGGCCAGATTAAAAACTGTCTGGTCGACGGCCCCCTGGCTCTGGATAACGCAATTCTATCTGAAGCTGCCGAGCACAAGGGGATTACCGGAGAGGTTGCCGGCAGGGCAGATATTCTGCTGGTGCCTGATATTGAAGCCGGCAATATTCTCTACAAGGCCTGGATACTCTACGCCGGTTTTCCTTCTGCCAGCCTGGTATTTGGGGCCAGAGTTCCGCTGGTGATGACTTCCCGGGCTGACAGCTCCGAAACCAAGTACAATTCAATCGCTCTGGGCAAACTGGTAATCAGAGGCCTGGATGAAATTTCAGATTGATTTTAAAACTTTATAAAAATAATAGGGGGAATTAATGATGACAAAGGTATTTGAACTGATGCAGGAACATGATTTTGAGCAGGTTGTTTATAATTATGATGAAGAATCAGGTCTGAGAGCAATTATCTGTATCCATGATACCACTCTGGGTCCTGCTCTGGGCGGGACCAGAATGTGGCAGTATGACAACGAAGAAGAAGCTCTGGTTGATGTGCTCCGCCTGGCCCGGGGCATGACCTATAAAGCTGCGGCGGCCGGACTGAATCTGGGAGGCGGCAAGGCTGTGATATTTGGAGATGCTGACAAAGATAAGAGTGAAGGTCTCTGGAGAGCCTTTGGACGCTTTGTTCAGAGTCTGAATGGCCGCTATATTACTGCCGAGGATGTTAATACCAGCGTTGAGGATATGGACTTTGTTGCCCAGGAAACAGACCATGTAACCGGGCTGCCGGGAACCAGTGGAGATCCTTCCCCGGTAACTGCCATGGGGGTCTGGAAGGCCATGGAGGCCAGTGTCGAAGAGGTTTACGGCACCAGAGATTTAAACGGCAGGACCGTTGCCATTCAGGGAGTGGGCAGTGTTGGCTACTACCTGGCCCGGCATATAGCAGAAGAGGGCGGTAAACTGATTGTTACCGATATCAAAGAGGATAAAATTAACCGGGTTAAAAGTGAATTTGGGGCTGAGGCTGTGGAACCCGATGAAATTTATGGTGTCGACTGTGACATCTATGCTCCCTCTGCTCTGGGTGCAGTCATCAATGATGACACCATTCCTCAGTTAAAGTGCGACATTGTCTGTGGGGCTGCCAATAATGTCCTGGCCGAAGAACGCCATGGTGATATTCTCCATGAAAAGGATATTCTCTACGCCCCTGATTATGTGGCCAATGCCGGCGGCCTGATGAATGTTTATGATGAGATGCAGGAAGGCGGCTACAATAAGGAAAGAGCCCTGAGACGGACAGACAGGATTTTTGCTAATATAAAAACTGTCTATGAAATCAGCAAAAGAGATAATATTCCCACCTATAAAGCTGCTGATATTCTGGCTGAAGAGCGCATAGCCAACATCAGAAAGGTCCGCAGCAACTATATCATTAGATAATAATTTAGGCAATCAAATGTTTCCACTGCATAAATTCGAATTTGACGAAATATCGCAACTATAATCACTGTCATAGCAACAATCCTGCTAAAAAGTTTTACCGAAAAATTATTTTTCGCAGCATAATCATCAAATGATTGCACTGCATAAAGTCGATATCATCAAAATTTCGAAATTATAATCCCCGTCATATCAGTTATCCCGATAATCAAATTGCCAGTAAAATGACTTTTCGCAGCGTAATCATCAAATAGTAAATTTAAAAAATCAAAAATCAGATAATTAGACAGTTAAACTAAATCAGTGATTGTTTTGAACCAATCAAGAGAGGTGTTGTTATGACCGAGCCCAAAATTCTGGTGATCAATCCCGGTTCCACCTCTACCAAGCTGGCCCTATTTCAGGGGCTGGAAGAACTCTTTGCCTCTACTATCAATCATGAGCAGCAGGAACTGGAGAAATTTGCGGCAATTTCTGACCAGCTGGAGTTTCGGCTGGGATTAATAGAGGATTTCCTGGTCGAGCAGGATATTGCTCCCCGGGAGATTGCAGCCGTGGTAGGCCGGGGAGGCCTCTTAAAACCGATTCCCGGGGGGACCTATGAGGTTAATCAGCAGATGCTGGCTGACTTAAAGGAGGGCCTCCAGGGCGAGCATGCCAGCAACTTAGGCGGTCAGCTGGCCCATGCTCTGGCGGAAAAGGCAGGAGCCCCTGCTTTCATTGTAGACCCGGTGGTGGTGGATGAACTCAGCCCGCTGGCCCGGCTTTCAGGCCATCCTGATCTGCCCCGCCGCAGCATCTTTCATGCCCTCAATCAAAAGGCTGTAGCCCGGCGCTACGCCAGAGAAAAGGGCAGCAAGTATCAGGAGGTGGAGGTTATTGTAACCCATCTGGGCGGTGGAATATCCTGTGGCCTCCACCGGCAGGGCAGGGTTATTGATGTTAATAATGCCTTGAGCGGTGAAGGCCCCTATTCTCCCAACCGCACCGGAGGGCTGCCCACCCTGGATTTGGCTGAACTCTGTCTCAGCGGGAAATATTCTGCCGCTGAAATGAAAGAAAAACTGCTCAAATCCGGAGGGGTGGCCGGCTATCTCGGCACCACTAACATGATCGAGGTGGAAAAGAAGGCCCGGGCCGGAGATGAAGAATATGATAAAATATTTCGGGGAATGGCCTATCAGGTCAGCAAGGAAATTGGCTCGCTGGCCGCTGTTTCAGGTGATAAGCTCGAGGCAATTCTCCTGACCGGCGGGATTGCCCATTCTCGCTATTTTGTCAGGCTGGTCCGGGAAAGAGTGGAGTTTCTGGCTCCAGTGAAAATCTATCCTGGAGAAGAAGAAATGCAGGCTCTGGCAGCCGGTGCCTATCGGGTTCTGACCGGCCAGGAAGAGGCCAGAGAATATAACTAATATATTTTATACAAGGAGGAGAGATATCTTGGCTGAAAAGAAGACAGTCGAGAAAAAAGTTGTTTTTGATGAAGAAAGATGCAAGGGCTGCGAACTCTGTGTGGATGTCTGCCCTGTTGATATAATAAGAATGGCTGAAGATAGAATGAACAGTCATGGTTATCAGCCGGCTGAAGTCCCTGATGAGGATCAGGAGAAATGCATCAGCTGTACCCAGTGCTATCAGATGTGTCCCGATGTCTGCATTACACTCTATAAAGAAAATAAAAAGGATTGAGGGGAGGATTATAATATAATGGCAGAAAAAGTTTTGATGAAAGGAAACGAAGCCATCGGCGAAGCTGCAATTCGAGCTGGCTGCCGCTATTTCTTTGGTTATCCAATTACACCGCAGAATGATATTCCGGCCTATATGGCCCGGGAGCTTCCCAAACATGATGGAGTTTTTCTCCAGGCTGAAAGTGAAGTTGCCGCCAGCAACATGGTCTATGGAGCTGCCGGGTCCGGAGCCAGGGTGTTAACCTCATCTTCCAGTCCTGGAATAAGTTTAAAAGCCGAGGGGATTTCCTATATAGCAGGGGCAGAACTGCCCTGTGTCGTGGTTAATATCATGAGATGCGGCCCCGGCCTGGGAGGCATTCAGCCCTCGCAGGGTGATTATTTCCAGGCCACCAAGGGCATGGCCCATGGTGATTTCCATATGATAGTCTATGCTCCCTCCACAGTTCAGGAGCTGGTGGATCTGACCTATAAAGGCTTTGATACCGCGGACAGATACCGCAATCCCGTCATGGTGCTGGGTGACGGCATGCTGGGTCAGATGATGGAACCGGTGGAATTTATGGAACCGCTTGATCCGGCTGAACTGCCCAAAAAGGAATGGGCTACCGATGGAGCAAAGGGTAGAGAAACCAATGTTATCAATTCCCTGGCACTGGCTCCCGAGGAGTTGGAAGCCATGAACAAAAAACTGGAGAATAAGTACAAGAGGGTTAAGGCCAATGAGGTTATGCATGAGGAGTACC
The DNA here is from genome assembly GCA_003554685.1 of Halanaerobiaceae bacterium. Classification (GTDB taxonomy): domain Bacteria; phylum Bacillota; class Halanaerobiia; order Halanaerobiales; family Halarsenatibacteraceae; genus T1SED10-84. Next base: position 10,163 of record PWHA01000207.1, on the reverse strand, counting down.
GCCTGGAAGATGCTGAAATTGCCGTGGTGGCCTATGGCACCTCGGCTAGAATCTCAACCAAGGCAATCGATATGGCCCGGGAGCGGGGAATTAAGGTCGGTCTGATCAGACCGATTACCCTCTATCCCTTCCCGGAAAAGGAGATCGCAGCAACCTGTGATCAGATAAAGAAATATCTCACTGTAGAAATGAGCACCGGCCAGATGATTGAGGATGTCAGGCTGGCTGTTAACGGCAGAAGACCGGTTGAATTCTTTGGCCGGCTGGGAGTGGTTTTTGAAGCAGAAGAAGTTTTACAGCGCCTGATAGCCCTGGGGGGTGACAATTAATGAAAAAGATAGCTTCCTATCCTGATTCTCTCACAGAAAAACATTTTCATTACTGCCCGGGCTGCACCCACGGCACGGTTCACCGCCTGATAGCTGAGATCATGGATGAACTGGAGATCAGAGAGGAAACCATCGGAGTTGCTCCGGTAGGCTGTGCGGTGCTGGCCTATGAATATTTTGACTGCGATATGCATGAGGCCTCTCACGGTAGAGCCCCGGCAGTGGCCACCGGGATAAAAAGAGTTCATCCTGATAAAGTTGTTTTCACCTATCAGGGCGATGGTGACCTGGCTTCAATCGGTACGGCAGAGATAGTTCATGCTGCCAACCGGGGAGAAAATATCACCACGATATTTATTAATAATGCCATTTACGGCATGACCGGCGGGCAGATGGCACCCACCACCCTGGAAGGACAGAAAACTACCACCACACCCTACGGGCGTAATTTGAAGGAAGCCGGCAATCCCATAAAAATGACGGAAATGCTGAGCGTTCTGGATGGTCCTTCCTATATTGCCAGGGTTTCGGCCCATAGCCCGAAACACATTCGTAAAGCCAAGAAGGCCCTGAAAAAAGCCTTTCAGATGCAGCTTGACGGAAAGGGATTTTCTTTGATTGAAGTATTATCCACCTGCCCCACCAACTGGGGGATTAAACCCAAGGATGCCCTGAACTGGCTGGAGGAGTATATGATGCCTGTCTATCCTCTGGGAGATTTGAAAGATATTAAGGAGGTGGAATAGATGCATGAAGAAATAATAATGGCCGGATTTGGCGGTCAAGGTGTAATGTCCATCGGCCAGCTGCTGGCCTATTCCGGAATGACCGAAGGCCTGAATGTTTCCTGGATGCCTTCCTATGGTCCTGAAATGAGAGGGGGGACGGCCAACTGTACTGTTATTGTTTCCGACAGCAAAATTGCCTCACCCCTTACCAGTAAACCTGATTCGGTGATAGTCATGAATCTCCCTTCTCAGGATAAATTTTCTCCCAAGGTTAAGGAGGGCGGCCTGGTTGTCACTAACACATCTTTAATAGAAAAAGAGGTAGAACGGAAAGATGTAGAGGTTATTAAAGTACCGGCCAATGAAATTGCCAATGAACTGGGAAATACCAGAGTTGCCAATATGATAATGCTGGGAGCCTATCTGGCCCGAAAAGATATAATTGATCTGGACACGGTTAAGGATTCCCTGTCCAGTGTCCTGCCGGAGCGCCATCACGGCCTGATTCCCCTCAACGAGGAAGCTTTGGATCGGGGATTTGAGCTGGTTAAGGAGCAGGTATCTGTTAAGTAACCTCACATGACCCTTCGGGTCAGACCGGGATATGAAAAATTCACCTGCTATTTGTTTAGTTAAAACTAAATACAGTTAAGCTGACAGGCAGGAATTAAAATTGAGGATGGTTCTCAGAGACATAAAGGGAGGAGGGAGCCATCCTCATTATTTTATTTTTCCTCCTGGTATGATATAATTTAAAGCAGTAAATTCTGGAGGTGCTCCCGGGAGATGAATCAAACTGCTAAGCTGCTGGAAAAGCTGGTTGAAATAGAAAGCCTGCCCCGCCAGGAAAAAGAATTGGCGGCTCTGCTTAAGGCTGAACTTAAATACTGCGGCCTTGAGGTTCAGGAAGACGAAGCTGCTGAAAAGCTCTCCGGCAGCAGCGGGAATCTCCTGGCCTGGAAAGCGGATGAATCCCGGGAAATGAGAGGTTTAAAGAGGACCTCAGCCGGAGAACGGGGCAGCGGCCTGCTGCTGGTAGCCCATATGGACAGACAGTTTCCGACAGCAGCCGGGAGAATTATCACCAGCCAGGGATATCTGGAAAGCAGAGGAGACTCGGTGCCGGGAGCAGATAATCTTGCCGGAATCAGCGTTATTTTGGGATGGCTGCGTTCCAGTAGGAGCAAAATTCCCAAAGACTGGGGAATTGCCCTGACAGTTGCTGAAGAGATCGGTCTTCTGGGAGCTCGCTGTCTTCCCGAGGAGTTTTTATCCCGTTTTTCCCGGGCCCTGATACTGGATGGTGAAGCTCCGGTCGGAACAATTTACACCTCGGAACCTCCGGTTTCTGTTTTTTCCCTGCTTCCTTCTGAGAAAATGACAGAAGCTGAACAGAAACAGCTGCTGCAGGGTCTCATGTCTTTAATTTCTTCGAAGACCTCTGCTGTTAAAACCATTTATCTGGACAATCCCCTGCCGGCTGCCGGAATTACAGCTTCTGGACTGCTGGCAGCGGTCAAAGGTCACCGCCAGATGGCTGTTAACACCTGGAATAATATACTCCAGGAAGTTTTGCGGGAGAGAAATTTGAAAGCAGCGGACATTAGCTCCCGGCTGCTCTTTTCCTATTCCGGGACAAATTTTAACGGTCAGGAGAGCTGGCTTTCTCCCCTGAAGCAGGCTTTAGCAGAGAACTCTCTGGAGCTCAAATTTCTCCAGAGTCCGGGAATTAGCGAAGCAAGTGTTCTCACCGGCCGGGGTCTCCCGGCAGTCAATCTGGGAATAGGGGTAGAATCTGCCCATACCTGCCGGGAAAGGGTTAAGCTTACTGAATTACATAAAATGATCAGGGTTTTAGAGGATCTCAGCAATCTGTCAGGAGGTTGATGCTAAAATGAAAGATCTGCAGGAAAAAGTAGTAAGTACCAGACAGGCCTTTCAGGGTAATATTTTCAATGTTCGAATTGACCAGGTCGAACTTCCCGACGGCAGCAGTTCGGAGAGAGAAGTGGTTGAGCATCCCGGGGGAGTAACGATTATACCGGTGACGCCGGAGAAGAAGATTATGATGGTGAGACAATATCGAATTGCCACCGAAGAGGTGCTTTTAGAGCTGCCGGCCGGCAAAATAGATGGTGAGGAATCTCCGGAAGAAGCTGCCCGCCGGGAACTTAAAGAAGAAACCGGTTACTATGGGGGAGATTTTCAGCATCTTTTTGACTTTTATACCACACCGGGATACAGCTCGGAACTTCTGCATCTTTATCTGGCTGAAAAAATTCATCAGGGTGAACGGAAGCTGGAAAAGGGAGAGTTTCTCAAAAATGAAAAGATAGCAGTTGAAAGAATTCCTGATCTCATTTTTTCTGGCCAGATTAAGGATTCCAAAACCATAGTGGGACTGCTAAGCCTAAAAGAAATAATTGAGCAGTCCAGAGAACAGGGCAGACATTAAAAATTAAAATATTTAATGAATTGATTAATAAAATTAATATTTTTCTTGACAAAATTAATAATATGTCGTATAATTTTATTGAGAGTAGTAATATATTCTCCAGAAGGAGCATGTAAGGAATATATGCTGAAGATTCCAGCAATAAAAAGCAGGTGATAAACTTTGGCTCATAAAATAAGTAAAATAATTGGAAAATGTCCGGTATGTGACGAAAATATGCATATCACCGAGCTGAAATGCAGTCACTGTCAGACGACCATTAGAGGTAAATTTGAGCAAGATAAGTTTTCCCGCCTGAATCCTGACCAGTTAAAGTTTGTCGAGGTATTTATCCGTTCCCGGGGAAATATAAAAGAGGTTGAGCGGGAAATGGGAATATCCTATCCGACGGTTCGTAATAAGCTTGATGAGGTAATAGCTGCTCTGGGATACAGAGTTGAAGACAGTCCTGATGATGAAAAGGCTGAAAAACGTAAGGAAATCCTGGATTCCCTGGAGCAGGGTGAGATTGACTCCGGAAAGGCAGTGGAGCTCTTAAAAAATATTTAAGGAGGCCGGATTAATTATGTCGGAGGAAAGAATTAGAATTTTAAAAATGATTGCCGAGGGTAAAATTTCCCCGGAAGAGGCTGATGAACTGCTTGATTCCCTGGACCAGCCTGCCCCGGAGACAAGAAAAGAGGACAGGCCCCGCTTTGTTAAAATAAGAGTGGAGGAGAAAGGTGAAGAGAAGGTCAACATTTCTCTGCCATTAATGCTGGTTAAATCCTTTATGAACTTCATTCCTTCAGAAGCTCGAAATAAAATGGAGGATAAAAATATTGATATAGAAACAATCCTGGCTGGCCTGGAAGAAAATGGCGGCACCGGTACTCTGGTTGATGTGGAAGATGATGATGAGCATGTGGAAATAAGAATTGAGTAATTTATAAGAATTGAGCAACTTAAAGTATTATCCGTAAGTATTATCCGAACTATTTTACTGGATAACAAATAATATTTTATCCGAACAATTACAATATATGTCATCTTATTTTTCTCCGTTTTTCTCCGGCTGTTCTCCCAGCCGCTGGAACTTTTTATTTTTATTAATTTTTTTCTTGTTAAATTTTTAAAATAGTAGTATAATTATAAATGACACTAATTGTTAATGACAGTATTTTAATCAAAGGGAGAACAGCAGAGGGGGATTTAAAATGAGAAATAAACTGCGTGAAATTCGTAAGGAACAGCAGGTTGCTGTCAAGGATCTTGCCAGAAAGACCGGCGTAACGCCCAGTATGATTTACCAGGTGGAGAGAGATGAAAAGGCTCCTTCCCTGAAACTGGCTCAAAATATTGCCCGAATCCTTGAGAAGTCAACCGATGAGGTATTCCTGCCCAATAAATCAGGCAGAAAGAAATAAAAAATATAAAAAACCTTTTTTTAAGATTTTTAAGATAACAATCCTTAATAACAACCCTTATTGTAACTTTTCAAAATATATATCAGAGCTATATATCATTATAAAACTGCTTTTCCTCTCAGTTTATTTTAGTCTGCAGACCTGTCTGCAGATTTTTTTTGTGATAAAGGACTTTTCTCCGCCGAAATTTTCCCGGGACAGGCTGCTGTATTAAACCGGAGAAATACTGAGGGAGTCAGAGCCTATTATCTCCTCTAATAAAGAGGATTTTCTTGATTTATCTTGAAATATTAAATGATAGGAGGTAACAGGATGCAACCAATAAATAGAGCGATCATTATTGTACTGGACAGCGTGGGCATTGGAGAACTTCCCGATGCTGCTGATTATGGAGATGTCGGGGCTGATACCCTGGGCAATATTGCCAGGGAGGTTGGGGGCCTGGATCTGCCCAACCTGGAAGCCCTGGGCCTGGGAAAAATCCGGAATCTTTCGGGGGTGAATGCCGGGCTGACAGCTGCCGGAGTTTACGGCAAAATGGCCGAAGCTTCCGCCGGTAAGGATACCACCACCGGTCACTGGGAGCTGGCAGGTTTAATTTCCAGCCAGCCCTTTCCCACCTATCCTGAAGGTTTTCCCGAGGAGGTTATCAAGGAATTTCAGGAGAAGACCGGCTACGGGGCTCTGGGAAACAAACCGGCCTCCGGTACTGTAATTATTGAAGAGCTGATTGAGGAACATCTGGAAACCGGAGATCCCATAGTTTATACCTCTGCCGACAGTGTATTTCAGGTTGCTGCCCATGAGGAAATTATTCCGGTTCCGGAGCTATATGAGATCTGCCAGACCGCCCGGGAGATTCTAACTGGAGAACACGGGGTGGCCCGGGTAATTGCCCGACCCTTTATAGGTGAACCAGGAGATCTTTCCCGAACCGACCGGAGGAAGGATTTTTCTCTGGCACCACCGGACAAAACCCTGTTAAATATTCTTGAAGATGACGGCCAGGATGTGCTGGCCGTGGGTAAAATAAATGATATTTTTACCGACAGTGGAATCACAGATTATAATCATGTAATTGATAACATGGAATGTGTTGATGCCACCCTGGATTATCTCAGGCAGGATAACCGGGGTCTGATCTTCAGCAATCTGGTGGAATATGATATGGTCTACGGCCACCGCCGGGATGTTAAAGGTTACTATCAGGCCTTACAGGATTTTGATCGCCGTCTGCCGGAAATCCTGGATTCTCTCAGGGATGATGATATGCTGGCTATAACAGCAGATCACGGCTGTGACCCTACCTTTAAAGGGACAGACCACACCCGGGAGTATGTTCCCCTGCTGCTTATCGGTAGTAAAATTAGGGAGGACCTGGATCTGGGCATCAGAGAAACCTTTGCCGATCTGGCAGCAACAATTGCCGATATTCTTCAGGTTGAACCCACAATTGACGGTACCTCTTTTAAAGATGAAATCCTGCTTTAGTCTTTATTTTCAAGGTAATCGAACTTTTAGAAAGAGGTGAAAATTCATGATGGAGGAAATTAAAAAGGCAGCTCAATACATTAACGACCACAGCAGCAGTGAAACCGAGCTGGGATTAATTCTGGGCTCGGGACTGGGGGTGCTGGCTGAAGAGATTGAAAATCCTGATATCATACCCTATCAGAAAATACCTCATTTTCCTGAATCAACCGTGGAAGGCCATGCCGGACAGCTGGTAATCGGGGAACTGGAGGGCCGGCAGGTGGCTGCCATGCAGGGCCGCTTTCATTACTACGAAGGCTACAGCATGCAGGAAATTGTTCTGCCGGTGCGGGTGATGAAGTTGCTGGGCTGTCAGGGACTGCTGGTCACCAATGCTGCCGGGGGAGTGAACCGTAATTATAACCCCGGCGATTTTATGCTGATTGCTGACCATCTCAACCTGACCGGTGACAATCCTCTGAAAGGTCAGAATCTGGAGGAGCTGGGCCCCCGTTTTCCTGACATGACAGCAGCCTACGACCCCACCTGGAGGGATATAGCCGATGATGTGGCGGCCGAAGAAGGGGTTAAACTGCGCTGCGGCATTTATGCCGGGCTGGGAGGGCCGACCTATGAAACTCCGGCCGAGATCAGAATGCTGGAGCGGCTGGGAGCCGATGCCGTCGGCATGTCAACTGTTCCCGAGGTCATAGTAGCCAATCACATGGACCTCAGAGTTCTGGGAATTTCCTGTATTACCAATATGGCAGCCGGGATTTTGCCCAAACCCCTGCACCACAGCGAAGTTATGGAGATTGCCGACCTGGTCAGACCTGAATTTAAAAAGCTGATCAAAGCCCTGCTGCGGGAGTTGAAGCTGGCATGAGAATGTATGACCTGATCTACAAAAAGCGGGAGGGAGAGGAGCTGACTCCCGAAGAAATTTCCTATATTATTAAGGGCTACACAGCTGATGAAATTCCCGATTATCAGCTGGCAGCCTGGGCTATGGCTGTCTTCTTTCAGGGGATGTCCCCTGAAGAAACCGCCCATTTAACCCGGGAGGTGGCTCATTCCGGTGATACCGTGGATCTTTCCGGCATCCCCGGCACCAAGGTTGATAAGCACAGCACCGGAGGAGTGGGCGATAAAACCACCCTGGTGCTGGTGCCGCTGGTGGCGGCAGCCGGTGTGCCGGTTCCCAAGATGTCCGGGCGGGGACTGGGCCATACCGGGGGCACTATTGATAAGCTGGAATCGATTCCCGGTTTTCAGACCGAAATAGACCGTTCCCGCTTTCTCGAGCAGGTTAACGAGATAGGTGCAGCCATTATCGGCCAGACCGGCAACCTGACTCCGGCCGACAAAAAGCTTTATGCCCTGAGGGATGTCACTGCCACGGTGGACTCCATGCCGCTGATCGCCAGCAGCATCATGGGCAAGAAGATAGCCGGAGGAGCCGATGCCATTGTGCTGGATGTCAAGACAGGCAGCGGATCTTTTATGGTAGAAAGAGAAGAAGCCAGAAAGCTGGCCCGGTTGATGGTTGAGATTGGACTGGAGCTAGAGCGCAAAACGATAGCCCTCCTGACCGATATGAGTCAGCCCCTGGGATATACCGTGGGCAATGCCCTGGAAATGAAGGAAGCCGCTGCCACCCTGAAGAATCAGGGGCCGGAGGATCTGACAGAGATCTGCCTGAAACTGGGAGCGGCCATGCTGACGGCCGGGGGCTATAGTGATAGTATGGCTGAGGCCGAAGCAGAGCTGACCGAAGTTCTGAAGTCCGGCCGGGCTCTGGAAAAGATGAGGGAAATTATCACTGCCCAGCAGGGCAATCCTGAAATCCTTGACAATCCGGAGCTTTTACCCCGGGCAGAGCTGATCGAAGAGGTTAAAGCAGTAAAATCCGGCTATATCAGTGAGGTTACCGCCCGGGAAGTAGGCCTGATTGCCATGTCCCTGGGAGCAGGCCGGGAGAAGAAGGGTGACAGTATTGATCCTGCTGCCGGGGTTGAGGTGCTGGTTAAGAAGGGAGAGCAGGTGGAGGCTGGAGAAACTCTGGCCCGTCTCCATACCGCTGATAAATTTAACTCCCGGCTGAAGGAGGCCCGGAAACGGCTCAGCCAGGCTGTTAAAATCAGCCCGGAACCGGTTTCCCCCGGAGAAATAATTCAGGAAGTTATCGAATAATCAGGTAACAATCCAGCAGCATTCCAGCAGCATGTCAGGATTGAAACAGGTCAGGATTGAAACAGGTCAAGATTGAAACAGGTCAGGCACTTCCGGACAAAGGTAAGCAGACAGGATTGAAAAAAGCAGATAGGAGTGGAATAAATGACGGTCTTTAATCAGGAGCGTTTACCAATCGAGATTTTTCAACTTGATGCTGAAAGAATGGTAGACGGCTGGTACTCTGATGTATATTTTCGCAACATCTCCAGAATTTTAACCGCCCTTTCCCAGGAAGGTTATACTTACAAGGAAGAAAATATCGGGGATATCGAGGTGGAAATGCAGATATTTCCCCGGCGCCAGCCCTTCTGCATTGTGGGTGGGGTTGATGAAGCCCTGGCAATTTTAAAAACCTGTACCGGCTATAAGGATGACGATGGTAATTTTATCAATACCTTTGATGAGCTGGAGGTCTATGCGGTTCATGATGGAGTTAAGGCCTATTATAACGGCGACCCCAGTCGGGTCAACCCGGTAATTAAAATCCGGGGCTGCTACCGGAATTTTGCCATCCTGGAAACCCCCATGGTTGGTTCTCTCACCGAAGCTTCCCGGATAGCCACTAATGTTTATCAGGTAGAAGAGGCTGCCAACGGCAAGGATATTCTCTTTTTCCCGGCCCGCTTTGCCCATTACAAACAGCAGGCCCTGCACGGTTATGCCTATTCCCTGGGTGTCAAGGCCTATAATGAAGATTTTGAGACCAAGAGCAAGCGTTATATCTCCACCGATGAGCAGGGAGCCTGGTGGGGTGGCAGGGGAGCAGGAACTGTCAGCCATTCCTATATTGCCTGTTTTCTGGGTGATACAGTAGAGGCCATGCTGCAGTTCAGCCGCCAGATGCCGGCTGAGATCAGCCGGATAGCTCTAGTTGATTTTGACAACGACTGCATCGGGACCTCGCTTCATGTGCTGAAGGCCATGTATTTTAAATACCGGGAACTGATGAATGAGGATAGGCCGGAGGAAGCTTCTAAATACCGGCTATTTGGAGTCAGACCCGATACTGCTTCCAGCCTCAGAGATGTAGGGGTTGAGCCCCTGGGAGATAAAGAACTTGACAATGGAGTAAATGCCAGACTGGTTTATAAAATGCGGGAAGCTCTCGATAATGCTTACCGGGACTGGGATATTGAAGATGACAGAGAAAGAGAGAGGGCCCGGGAGTACTGTCAACAGGTTAAAATTATTGCCACCGGCGGCTTCAAGCCTAAAAAGATTAAAAGATTTGAAGATAGCCAGGTTCCGGTGGATGTTTACGGAGTAGGCAGCTGGCTGCTTTCCAACAGTTCTCTGGAAGGCACAAAAAATGACTTCACAGCTGATGTAGTTCGGGTCAAGGTTGACGGTGAATGGATTAATATGGCCAAGAAGGGCCGGAAAGCCTGTAAAAATGATAAACTGGAATATGTAGAACCGGATTCCATCAGGTAAACTGCATCCCGTTAGGGGGTTTTTCATGGAAATTATTGTTTCTCACGATCTGACAGATTTAGATGGGCTGGCTGCCATGATAGCTGCCGGCAAGCTCTACCCT
>PWHA01000307.1 GCA_003554685.1 Halanaerobiaceae bacterium | reverse complement strand
CTGCTTTGAACCAGAAAAAGTTGAGTGGGCGTTAGGAGAACAGGTTTATCCTCAGGAACTGTATGAGATGGATTTTGCCATTATTTCTGGGGCCTATGAGCTCAATGTAAATGATCTTGAGACGGGGGAAATCAGACCGGCTACTGTTGAGGATTTAGTTAACTTTACCAAATTGGCTGATTCCTACGATATGTATGGCTCTGCTCCCGTGCGGCCTACTGATATCAAAAACTCTGAGTTACAGGAAATACTTAATTACAAAATAAGCTGGGAGAACAGCTCCCGAAAATGCAATACCATATTTGAAGCAAATGAAAAATCAACTTTGCGGGTGGCAAAATATGTTTATGAGATGGCTCAGGCTGCAAAGAAAAGGTTTTCTCTGGGCATCTGGATTAAGAGCCCCTTTAAGATCTCTCACAAGGAAATGGATATTATCTTCCAGTTTAGAAAGGAAAATGTGCCGCTCTTTGCAGCAACAATGCCGATAATGGGCATGACAGCTCCTGTCTTTATGCCAGGTGCTTATGTGCAGAGCACTGCAGAGCTCTTTGCCGGGGTTACCCTGCTGAAAACCCTCTCTCCTGAGTCCGATGTTTACAGCCTCCCAATTGACAGCATTAGAGCCTATCCCCTCGATTTCAAGCATATGAGCTTTGTTTACGGCTCACCTGAAGATTTGCTGGCAACCTCTTTTCAGATAGAGTTAAATAACTATTACAATATTCCTGTAGTTGCCAAATCCCTCTTGACCACCTCCAAACAGGCCGATGCCCATGCTGCCGCTGAGAAAATGGCCCACACCCTGTCAGCTGCCCTGGCAGGTGCTCGCATTTTTACCAACGCTGGTTTGCTTGCGGTGGATGAAATTTATTCTGGAGAACAGCTGGTGATTGACTATGAGATAGTCCAGTATGTTAAAAGAGTTATCCAGGGATTTGAATTTGATGAAGAAACATTAGCCCTGGATATAATCAAAAGACAGAGTGAAAAAGGCAAGTTCTTAGAGGATGATTCCACTCTGCAAAATTATACTGATTTCTGGGTGCCGGATCTTTTTGAGCGCAGCTCTTTTTCTCAGTGGCGGCAGTCAGACAAAATCTCTCTAAAAGAGAGAGCGAGAGAGATAGCTCGCAGCAGAATTAAAAATCATGACTATCAAATATCCGAAGAAATTCAGTCCGATCTTGATAAAATTTATCAACAGGCTGAAGAAGAGATACTTGCTGAAAAATAGTTATTAAGATACTATTTGCCAATATGAAAACCCTTTGAATATCATCCTCTGGTTGACTAATTCATCCACTGGTTGACTAATTAATTTTGTTAAGGAGGTTCTCTCATTGCCCTATCTGGGAGTTGATGGTGGAGGAACAAAAACTGCCTTTATGCTGATCAACAAAAAGGGAGAGATAATTGCGACAGCAAAAAAGGAGAGCTGTCATTATAAATCTGAAGGCCTGAATAAATTTAAAGATGTTATAGACAAGGGGGTTTATAAGGTCTGTGAAGAGGCCGGGATTAATTTAGCGGATCTCAGCTATTCCTTTCTTGGAATACCATGCTATGGAGAATATCAAGCGGACACACCTATTCTGGAGAATATCATCAAAAATATTCTGGCAAATAAGGACTTTGAGTGTGATAATGATGCTAAAGCAGGCTGGGCAGGCTCGCTGGCCTGTCAGCCTGGAATTAATATTGTTGCCGGCACAGGTGCTATTGGTTTTGGGGTTGATGACAGCGGTAACTCTGCCCGGGCCAGCGGCTGGGGATATTTTGTTGGTGATGAAGGCTCAGGATACTGGCTAGGCAAGCAGCTCCTCTCACTTTTTACCAAGCAATCGGATGGGAGAATGGCAAAAACCTATCTCTATGATTTAATCAGGAGTGAATTTGAGCTGGAAGAGGATTTTGAGCTGCTCACTCTAGTTTATGATGAGCTTGAGTTGAAACGGAGCAATATCTCCAGGCTGGCGCTCCTGGCCAGCAGAGCAGCTCAAAAAGGTGACGAAGAGGCCAGGAAGTTATTCAGGGAAGCAGCCTGTGAGCACAGCCTTACCATTAAAGCAATCATAGAGAAACTAAATTTTCAAGACTCGGATGATATCACCGTTTCTTACTCGGGAGGGGTGTTTAATGCCGGAGATTTACTTCTCAACCCTCTTCAGGAGTATATCGAGAAATATATCAAAGAATATCAGGTTAAACTGATAAAGCCGATTTTACAACCGGTAACAGGGGCAGCTTTATATGCTTTATATTTAGACTATCAAAAGAAACAGGGCATAGATACCGCTGAGCTCCAAAATCTAATAGAGAATCTGCAGCAGGAAGAAGAGAGATATATTGTTAAGCAATAAATTTAACGGATAAATGCTTTACAGCAAACTATAATAACTTCACCAGTAATTTCAATTTATATGATATGCAGATCATCTGATTCAAACAATCAAACCACAGCTAGATCTTAACCAATAAAAGCTAAAACTTTAGCCAAAAAGTAGAAAACTCAAGACAAGCTCAAAACTCAAGACAATCTCAGCTTGCTGCCGGGACTGTTATCTGGAATTATTATCTGGAGGGAAATTTAATGGAGAAAAAATGCACAGGTTGCAAAAAATTAAAGTCTGTCAATGAGAAGGGCTATGTCTGTCCTGTATGCGGTGATTATTTTTGCCAGGAGTGTGGTGAGGAAGAGATAGAAAAAGAGCAGAAGAAAAAGAAATTTCCCTACTGTCCGGTCTGTGAAATTATCATGGAACTCATTGAGTAAGGTTTGAAATTGACATTTAATTAAATAGAGCTCTTTGTTGATCTATAAATTATATTTAATTATCAAATTAATGCAGACAAACCGCTCCTGAGCTATTTGCATCTATTTGCAAAACAGCAGTGTTGGGATTCAGAATTACCTCCGGGATTGATTATTCTCCAGAACAGGATTTAACAAGCCCCGGGAGCCCAGAGTTTGAGTAATCTGATATCTCAAATAGAGGGCAAATTTTAAAGGTCTATGAAAAAAGAAAGAGACAGTCAGTGCTGGCAAAAGCTCTGTAAAAGAAGACCTTGACAGGCAAGAAGGAGGTGATGAAAGAAAAATAACTTAATCCGGTTTTAGCCTTATTCCTCTATAAGTCCTATATCTTTAAGCAGCCATTTTTAAAACAGTCATCGCTCAATCAGTCATCTCGCAGTTTTGTTATCCAGTCAGCCTGGATACTGTTGATTAGCTTTTCATCTCTTGATCTGGTCATCTAAAGATTTAGTTGCTCGGCTGTTTATCTCATAATTTGGCCAGCTAAATATCTAAAGGGGGATTATAAGCACAATGAAAAACAAAATTATAAGTTTACTTCTGGTTTTTTCGCTGACCCTACTGGGGCTGGGAATGCTTGCTACCACGTCAACTCTGGCAGAAGAAATTGATGAAGAAATTACTTTTTGGTGGTGGGGTGGTCAGGAGAGTCCGGGTTTAGAAGACTATTTGGAAGAAGTTGTGGCAAATTTTGAAGCTGAAAATCCCGGTGTCAGAATCAACCAGTCCTTACAGCCTACAGATGATTTAATTCCTGCCTTTGAAGCTGCAGCTGAAGCCCGTTCAGGGCCGGATATCGCCACTCTCTGGTATGGAGTTTATCAGCAGGAGCATATCTGGGCCGGACACATTGAGCCTTTAAATCCCTATATCAGTGAAGAGGAAATGGATCTCTGGCTTGACAAAGATTTATCTGAATTTGAAGATCAGGTCTGGGCCAGTCCCCTCTATGGTTATGGAAATATTATGGTTTATAACAAGCAGCTTTTAGCAGAAGCCGGTCTGGATCCCGATAATCCCCCGGTGACCTGGGAGGAATTTTTGGATGCTTCAGCCAGACTGCAGGATGAAAACATCGATTCT
>PWHA01000253.1 GCA_003554685.1 Halanaerobiaceae bacterium | reverse complement strand
GGTTTCCTTTAATTCCTTTCCGGGTAAGCCGGAAGCAATTTTCTTTAAAGCGCTGCTGGCTTTTTGATAATGTTCTGCTGCTGTTAATATATCGAGGTCAATGACTGCTAAATCAGCAAGCCTATTTTCAACCCGCCAGGTTAAAGACCAGATTTCATTATCCCGGGCTAAATTTAATGCCTGGGCTAATAATTCTCGGGCTGATTTTTGCTTTAAATTAAGCACTTCAACTATACCCTTTCCGTAGTAGGCCCAGGCCTGTAAAAATGGCATTTTAGCTGTTAATGATGCTGCTAAAAGTTTATCTGCTTCCAGCTGCAGGGTTTCAATATTGCCAGTATTGAGTGCTAAGAGCATTTTTTTCTGAATCACCCGGGATAATCTTAAACTGAAAGGTATTGCTTTTGCTTGATTTTCTTCCTTTTCTAAGAGTAACAGGCCTTCATTGTAATCTTCATATATTCCCTTGATAAGGCCCAGAGTGGCAGTGGCATGATTTTCGTAGTCAACAACTTTAACTTTTTGACAGCATTCAAGGCAGAAATTAATAAATTGCCAGGCTTGATCTTTATCTTGCAGCCAGTAATAAGCTTCACCATTTACGGCCAGATAAGGAATCTGCCAGGAGAGATAATCCTGGTGAAGAGGATAATTATCGGATAATTCCAGTACTTTTCCATAGTCACCTTTTAATAAATAAGTTGTTATCATGGGACCCATGATTAGAGATATAATATGAGGTTTTGAGATATTTTCCTGACAGTACTTCAAGCTTTCTAAATATTTATTACTCCAGCTTTCATTTATTCCATAATAAAAGCAACAGGAGCCCTGATAAGAGAGGGTTAAAGCAAGGTCTTCAATTTTCTGCAGGTTTCTAAATATTAATTCAGCTTTTTTGAATAAATCAAGGGCTTGCAAAAAATTATCAAATAGAAGAATATTATGCTGCCCTAAGATTAAATAAGCTCTACCTAAAATATAATTATTTTTTTCAAAGGGCATTTTCTGAGTTATTTTTTCTAGTTTAGTTTTAACTTCCCGGCTTAAAGTTAGATTATTGGTCATCAATGAAATATGACTCATGGCAAAGAGGCAGTTCAATACAGTGCCGGTACTTTTCCAGTTATTCATCCCGAGAAATTTTTCTATATTATTCAAGGCTACATCAAAAGTGCCCATTTTGGTATATAACTGAGCCAGCAAACTATATACTTTTTCTTCAACCTGTTTATTATTATCTTCAAGTGAAAGTTTTAAAGTTTTTGTCAAATATTTTTTAGCTTTTTCTCCCTCTCCCAGAAACAAATAACACTTCCCGGAGGCCAGATAAAGTCTGATCAGATTTGCAATTTCTCTGATTTTGATTTTATTAACTATTTCCTCTGTCTTATTAAGGTAGTAGATTGATTGAGGTATATTACCTTCCTGCAATAAAAACTCTCCCAAAAGCAAATTAAACTCTAAAGCCTCCCGCCATATTTCACCTTTATAAGCATGGAAGGCAAGCTGGGTTAATGTTTCATGATTTAATTTAACAGGATTATTAATTCTTTGATAGAGACTAAAAATATCTTTATGATAATATTTTCTCTTCATGCTGTTCATAGATTGATAAACATATTCTCTTAATTTGATATGAGAAAATTGCAGTCTGTCTTTCTCTCTGCCTTCAAGAAATACACCCTGGGAGATAAGTTCAGCCAAAGCTGTGATAATTTTTTCCTCTTCCATTTTTACAAGCTGGCTGATAATATTTTTCTCAAAATAGAAGCCCAGAACTGCTGCTATATTAATTATTCGCTGTATTGATTGATCAAAAGATGATAGGTGGGTCTGGTAGATATTTCTTAGTCTTTCCGGAAAAGCTGTTTTTGGGTCAATCTCAATTAAAGAATCAGGAAAATTTGGATCTGGCCGGGAATAAATCCAGGCTTTCCGGGATTCATCAAAGGTTATGATATTTTGTCTCTCCCAGAATTTCAAGGTTTCAATAAATATTAAGGGAATTCCTCCGCTTTCCAGGAAGAGTTTTTCTGCTAAATCAGTGAGAGAGACATTAAGGGTGTTCTGTTCAAGATTCAATATGCTGTGGAGAAACTGGATTAGATCTTTTTTCGATAAGGAGTTTAATTCAATTTCATGAAAATAGATATGATCGGAAAGTTCTCTGGCTGAATTTAGAAAGTGGTGTAAATTGTCCGGGGTATCTTTGGTTTGGCCGGCAGTTACCAGGACTAAGGCCTCGTCTTTAAAATTACTTGTAATATATTCCAGCAGGTTTAGGCTGGCACTGTCACACCAGTGGAGGTTATCAATTACAATTAACAGGGGAGAGTTTTTTATTGTCATTTTTAATATATGTTCTACAGCCTTGAATATCAGCAAGAATGAAAAGCCAGATTGATTTTTGATAAACTCCTCGGGGTCAAGGGGGTCAATGACTGAAGAACTCTCAAGGTCTATTACCGGAGTGAAAAGTGATAAGATTTTTTTATGAACATCAGGAATCTCTGAAATTTCTTCCTCTGTTAGCTGACTTATTGTTATTTCAATTAATTTAGAAGCAAGAGAAAAAGCGGGAGTGCCGCTGATTTTATCGCATTCGAGATTAATTGCCTTTATACCATAAAAGCGGGATAATAATTCTATTTCTTCAAGCAAGCGAGTTTTTCCAGTTCCTGATCTGCCCTTTATGATAATATGAGACAATCTATTTGTGGTAATTGTTTTTTGAAAATACTCCTGTACCTGACTAATTTCCCTTTTCCTTCCTATCAGCGGAGCTATCTGTAACTGCAATTCATAGAAGCCTGTCACCTTCTTATTTTTTTCTTTATCTTCGTTATAATTTTCACTTTTTATCTGGTTAATTAACTTCTTAAATTTTGTGTCAGGCTCTACCCCCAGCTCTTCTTTAATATGCTTCTTATACAACTGATAAAATTTTAAAGCTGCTATATTGTTTTCCGAAAGATGATATAATTTAATCAACTGATAGGAAAAGCTATCATCAAAAGGCTGACTGGCTAAAACATTTTTACACAGATTTATAGCCTCATTATATCTGGAAACTGCAGTGTAAAGAGATATACAATCCAGCACTGCCTCTCTGTATAATCTGGCAAAAATAGTTTTTTCGGGATACAGCCAGAGCTCATCTTCTTCAGAGAGAAGCTTTTTTCCTGCCAGTTTAACTGCCCGGTTATAATAGTTTATTCTCCCCGGCAAATTTTTTTCCTGGCGGGCTTTTTCAAGCAAATGGTAAAAGGTGTCGATATCAAGAAGGATATTATCATTAACTTCTATAGTAAGGCAATCTGAATCACCAGTAATTGTAATATCAATTTCATTATCTTTAAACATTTTCTTTAAATGCCAGAGGGAAGTATTTAAGTTTTTTTTGGCCCTTTCCTCACTAACTTCATCCCAAAAGCTGAAAGCTATTTTATCTCTTGAGCAATATCTTCCTCTGTTTACCAGAAGATAGGTTAGAAGCTTTCTGGTTTTTGCGGTAGGAAAGTATATATTCTTTTCATCTTTTAAAATTGTAAGATAGGGCGCTAATAAGCAGATTTTAATCATTTTTTTCAACGCCTTATTATTTAATGGTAATATAATATTCTGGGTTAATTGCCTTTTTCCTTCCAGAATGTCACAAATAAATAAAAAAAATTCTTACAATAGATAAATTTTAGATAATGGTAATATATACTTAGAATACCAGGAGAAATATAGCAAATTTCTATGCCGGCTTTTGATAAATTCTATTCAGTCCTGGAATTGACTGATGATTAAAAATAGTTAGAAGAAAGGGGAGGCCCAGGGATGAATTTTAAAAGTATTCATATGAAGATTGTTTTACTGGCATTTATTATTGTGGTAATGTTTATTTCGCTGGC
>PWHA01000339.1 GCA_003554685.1 Halanaerobiaceae bacterium | reverse complement strand
GAATGAAGTCCTATTTTTCTGTTAAAAAGGAGGCAATAATCTTGTATGATTTTGACCGGGAAGTGGATCGAAGAAATACCAATTCAATAAAATGGGATAAGAGAGAGGAAGTTTTTAATACAGCAGAAGTTATCCCCTTATGGGTAGCCGATGCTGACTGGCCGACTGCGCCGGAGGTCATTGAAGCCCTGCAGCAGCGGGTGGATCATGGAGTTTTTGGTTATACCTTTGCCGGGGAAGAGTATAAAGAAGCTGTACAAGAATGGTATGAAAGGAGGTATGGCTGGCGAATCAGGAAGGATTGGATAGTTTTTTTAAATGGAGTCATGCCGGGCATGCATCTTGCTCTAAGAAGCCTGAAGAAAAATTCCTTTAAAGCATTGATTCAGCCTCCAGTCTATTTTCCCTTTTTTAAAGCGGTGAGAAAAAGCGGTCTCAGGGTGGTAGAAAATCCACTGCAATATAAAGAAGATTCCGGATTTATCCTGGACTTGGATGACCTTTCGGCTAAAATAAATAATCAGTCTCCGGATTTTCTGCTTTTCTGCAGTCCTCATAATCCGGTAGGGAGGGTCTGGGAAAAGAAGGAACTGCTGGAAGTTTATAAAATCTGCCGGAAGAATGAGATAATAATAATTTCTGATGAAATACATGGTGATTTTGTTTTTAAAAAAAATTTCACCCCCCTGGCTTCAATTATTCCGGAAGACCAGCCGGAGATCATCACCCTGAACTCTCCCAGCAAATCCTTTAATATTGCCGGCCTGCAGATAGCCTATGCCATTATTCCCGAGGCTGGGCTGAGGAGGAGTTTTAAAAACAGCCTGACCGGTATTATGCCCCATCCGGGGCCGTTGGCTCTTGAAGCTCTCAGGGCAGCCTACAGTAAGGGGGAAGACTGGCTGGAAGCCCAGCTAAAATATCTCAGGGGTAATATCAGGGCAGTCCGGGAAATTATTGCTGAAATACCGGGGGTTAAAGCTGCTGAGCCTGAGGGCACCTATCTGATGTGGCTTGATTTTTCCGGGACGGGACTGGAGGAAAAGGAAATTGAAGATAAGCTCTACCACAGGGCCCGGGCCGGACTGCAGCCTGGTAGATGGTTTGGAACGGGAGGGAGAAAATTTTACCGGCTGAATCTGGCAACCAGCCGTAAAAGACTGGTGAAAGCCCTGAAAAATATAGCTGAGAATCTGGGTTCCGGGGGCTTTGATTGAGATGGCTGAAAATGGTGGTAAAAATACTAAGGTTATTGTAATAGGAGGTGGCCCGGCAGGATTGATGGCCGCAATTCAGACTGCCTGTCGGGGAAGAGAGGTTAGACTGCTGGAGAAAGAGCCAGAGCCAGCCCGGAAACTGCTGCTGACAGGTGAGGGCAGGTGCAACCTGACCTCAACCCTGCGGCCGGTAGAGGTAATTGAAAAGGTATTTACCGGAGCCAGCTTTTTATACAGCGCTCTGTATCAATTTACTCCGGAAGATACCAGAAGATTTTTTGAGGACCGGGGATTGAGATTAAAGGAAGAAAGAGGCCGGCGGCTCTATCCGGCAAGTGACAGGGCAGAGGATGTTAAAAAGGTACTGCTGGAAGAAGCAGTACGGCAGGGAGTGGAAATCTTAACCGGTGTGGAGGTAAAAGAAATAATAACCTCCGGTCAGGAGGTTAGGGAAGTGAAGATCAGTGGAGGCAGGGCGTTCCCGGCCCGGGCTGCCGTACTGGCCACAGGAGGAAAGTCCTATCCCGGGACCGGCTCGGATGGTTCCGGTTACCGGCTGGCATCCAGGCTGGGACATAATTTGGTAGAGCCGGAACTTGCCCTGGTACCGTTAAAGGTAAAAGAAAATTGGACCAAAGAGGCAGCCGGTTTGAAACTGAAAAATGTAGAACTCAGACTTTTTTATCAAGAGAATAAAATTTTCAGCAGCTATGGTGAATTTATAGTAGAAGAGAATAAAATAACCGGAGCCGAAGCCCTGCGGTTAAGCTGTCATATTACCGGCCCAGACTATCACAATTACCGGATTGCAGTTGATTTAAAGCCGGCTCTTACCGGAGAAAAGCTAAAAAGAAGGCTGCAGAGAGACTTTGACAGATACAGCAATAAACACTTCAAAACCGCTCTGGGTGATCTTCTTCCAGCCTATCTCAGGCCGGTGGTTGTCAGACTGTCAGGCATCAGTCCTGATAGGATCTGTCATCAGATTACTGCCGGAGAAAGAGAAAGTTTAGTTCGACTGCTCAAGGGAATTGAGCTAAATGTGACAGGCAAAGGTTCGGAAAATGAGGCCATTATTACTGCCGGCGGGATTGCTGCTGCTGATATTAACCCGGGAACCATGGAGTCCAGGATAGTCAGGGGTCTTTACTGTACCGGAGAGGTTCTGGAACCGGCTGCCTATACCGGAGGACATAATCTGCAGATTGCCTTTTCCACGGGATATCTGGCAGGGTCTCAGATCAATTGACTGATGAAAAAGAAGAATTATTTATTAACATAAAAAATCCGCAGACCGGGAAGCCTGCGGTAAAAACCTGCGGAAAAATAGCTATAGTTTTTTGGATCCGGCTGATTTATTCGGTAATGATCTGGCCGGAATCATTTTCTTCAATAGCTGAGGAAATTATTTCATTAACCTCCTGCATAACTTCATTAAACTCCTGCTGGGCCTGAATAAAGTTCTTAATGGTTTGATTGGTCTGCATTTTAGCCTGCAGGTTTTGAATTTTTTTCTGCTGGGATTGATCTAGCGATTTGCCATTGCGCTGGGCCATCTGGACCCTTTTTTGAGCAGATTCAAATTCCTGGAGTAATTCATTGGCTTCCTCATCATTTTTAACCTTTTGTTCAGCAAGTTTCATTTCTTTAAATTCAGCAGACTGGACAATTTCGTCTGCTAATTCTTCTGCTTTTTCTTCAAGTGCCATATTTTCACCTCACTATTTTTAGGCTGACTACATGGTAACATTTAAACGTCAGGGTGTCAACTAAACATAAGGTCAGCTGAATATGAGAAAGAACTGTATTGGGCTTTTTAAAAAAATTTCCCTTAAATAAGAGAAAAATAACTTTAAATAGCAGTCGATAAACTATATAATAGTAATGATATCGGACAAAAAGCTGGTAAAAGATATTAAGATCAGGGAAAAAAACTGCTGGAAAAGCTTATAATTTTTTATGTTAATAAACATTGAGAGATTGAGTTATTCAAGTTTTAAGTGATAATTAGTTAACCAGGTTAAAAAAAGAAATTAGATAAGATAATCATGAAGATACCAGCAGGGAAGGAGAAGTCATGAAGTCAGACAAACGCAGCCATTATATTGACCAGATAATTGCTCATCTTCAGGAAAATGAAACAGAGCCTGAAGATTTTCAACTGGGGCTTGAAATTGAACATCTTCTGGTTAAAAAATCAGACTGCCGTTCTGTTGCCTTTCAGGAGGAGCGGGGAATTGCTGATCTCTTTGATATTTTGACCGGGAAGGGCTGGAAAGCCTGTGAGAAGAGCGGAAATCAAATTTTATGCCTGGTCAAGGAGGAAGATGAAATTAATCTCGAACCGGGGGGGCAGATTGAATTCAGCTTTGGACCAAAAAACAGCATAGCAGAGATTAAGCGCTGTTATCTTGATATCTGTCGTGACATTATGCCGGTTCTAAAAAAACTGGATTACAGCCTGATAAATCTGGGCTATCATCCTGTGACCCGAATAGAAGAAATACCCCTGCTGTCCAAGGATAGATACCGCCAGATGTATCACCACTTTAAATCCCGGGGGAGGTTTGCTCATAACATGATGAAGGGAACGGCCTCAACCCAGGTAAGTGTTGATTATCAGAACCCTGCTGATTTTGATAAAAAGTTGAAGGTGGCCAGCTGGTTGATCCCCATCTTTTATGCTATTTTTGATAATTCCCCGATTTTTGAAG
>PWHA01000203.1 GCA_003554685.1 Halanaerobiaceae bacterium | reverse complement strand
GAAACTTTATCTACCAGCAGCCGACCTTCTTCCTTGATTTTCTGGAAAAGTTCGGTCCCGGGCGGGGGAACGAGGACAAAAAACTGGGCGGGATCGAGTTCTAAATCCAGGGCTTTCTGCACGGTATGCCTGATTGTCTGCACTGTATCATTTTCAGCTCCCAGAACAAACATCCCGTGTACCATAATATTGCGCTTCTTGATCTGCTGAATTGCCCTGCTGATGTCTGCCAGCTTCTGTGGCTTGCCGTATTCCTCCAGGACATCCGGATTGAAGGATTCAATTCCCAGATGGAGGCGCTTGCAGCCGGTCTGCTGCATTAAATCCAGGATTTCTTCCTGCTGATAAACCATAACCTCTTCCTGAGTGGACCATTCCAGATTAAGTTCCGCCTCTTTCAGGGCGGTTAGAAACTCTCTGGCCCGCCGGGAATTGGCAGAAAAATTGTCATCCACAAGAAAAACATGCTTGCCGTTGAGATGGGGATCTCCGGTTATTCTCTCCAGATCATCAATCACTTTGTCTGCGCTACGATAACGGACCCGTCGGCCAAACATCCTGACCACCGAACAGAACTCGCAATCATTAGGACAGCCCCGGCTGGTTTGATAGGGAACACAGGGGGTCCGGTGATAATTTTTTATCAGAGAAAAATCGGGCCCGGGGATGTTATCCAGATCAACAGCCCCGGCAGGATCATTATGATAAAACGATCCATTTTTCTGATAGGAAATTCCCTTTATCTGAGACAGATTTATCCCGGGTAGGCTGGCCTGACTGCGAAGGTGGTTAATCAAATTTACCAGAGTGTTTTCACCCTCGCCCCGGACAACTATATCGGCACCATTGCTTAAAGCTTCCTCCGGCTTCATGCTGGCATGAACTCCCCCCATTATGACGGGCACAGAGGGATTTATCTCCTTTATTTTCGCTGCCAGCTGATAGGCCCTCGGTGCCAGGGTGGTAAGGGTGCTTATTCCTAAGAGATCTGCCTGTCTGATATCATCCCAGTTGATTGAGGCAAAGTTTTCGCAAATAATGCGGACATTAATCCCCATCTGCTGGAGAATTGCCCCCAGTATGGGAAGCCCAAGCAGGGGCATTTTCACCGAGCTGAAAAAATTAAAGCCCGGGGTTTTAGGTTCTATTAAGACTGCTTTTTCAACTTTCATTTTGCTGCTCCTCCCTGTTTATATAATCACTCTTCCTGGATAATGATTTGCCTATATTTTAAGTCACTCTTTAAGTCACTCTTACTGTTTATTATTTTCTCTGTTATTAAGTCTTTCTGTTTGATGCTTTTCCTGTTCTCAAAATAACTCATTCTGCTTGTTACTTTATAAATTATATCAAATTATCAGTAATTTATCAATTTAAAATAATTTTTCACAAATTTTACAGATTTTCAAGATAAAGAAATACAGAGACAAATATGGAGGTATCGGATTATAATAATGAATGAGTTTACTCTGCCAGAAGAATTACCCCAGGAAAACTGGTATAAAGCAATCGATAGAAGAATTTCCCGACGCAGATACCATGATACTCCCCTGACCAGGCAGGAACTTGATGAGCTTAAAGAGGATATTGCAGAATTGGATAACTACCTCTCCTTCAGCCGGATTGTCTTCAGCCAGGAGGGATTTTCTCAGGCGGTGAAAACCCTGCTCGGTTCCTACGGTCTGGTTACCGGGTCCAGCAGCTTTGCCACCATCGTAGCCGATACTCAGGCAGATAATTTTAGGGCAAATGTGGAGGCCGGGATGCTGGGTGAGGCGCTCATCCTGGCAGCCACCGCTCAGGGCTGGAATACCTGCTGGGTTGGTGGAATGCTGAAGAAAAGCGACATTAGAGAGAGCCTGAACCTCGGGAAAAAGGAGGAAGTTCTGGCCATTACTCCTCTGGGAAGGGCTCTCAATGAACCCACTCTTACAGAAAAGCTGTTTAAAAAGGTAATCAGCTCCCGCAACCGCAAACCTCTGGAGGAGCTGGTGGAAAAATACCAGTCGGAGTGTTATCCGGACTGGGTTAATACCGCCCTGGAATCGGCCCGGCTGGCACCTTCGTCTGCCAACCGGCAGCCCTGGCGTTTTGAGGTTTATCCCGAGGCCGGAAAGCTGATTTTAAGATCCAGCAGGGATAATAAGAAACACGGCATCTCGCCCTATCTGGACTGCGGTATAGCCCTGCTGCATCTGCTGCTGGGTGCTGAAAACAGCCTCCGCCGGCAGAGAAGCGACCGGAATGATGAAACTGCTGATATTAAAACATCCAGGAAACAGAAGCGACCGGTCTATCTCCTGCTTGAGCCCCCGACTGTGGCTGAGGTGTTTCTCAGCTCAGGTGAGTAGGGTCAGTATATTTGAGTGTAAATATTTGAGTGTAAGAAAAGAAAGGCCCCTGGTATTAATTACTAAAACTACCAGGGGCTTTACTTATTGGTTATTTGTTATTATCTATCAGGGATAATTAAACAGCAAAATTACATCTAAAAATCTATTCTTTTTGTTTTAACTGTTTCCTGGCCTCCGGTATCTGTCACCGTTAGTCGAACACTATCTGTATCACCGCGAGTGCGGAGGTTGTCTTCACCGGAAGCTTCACCACCACTCACTGAAGTTGTTTCAGTATAAACTACATTATCTCCATCAAGCAGCTCACTTTTCACTTCAGCAAGTGCTCCATCATTATGAGAAACTGTCCATTCAACATCAGCTCGATTCCAGGGCCCGCTGGTGCGGGTGGTAACATCAAATTCTTCTATTACAGGTTCAGCTAAATCTTCATCTTCTTCGTCTTCATCGTCTTCTTTATCTAAAGTAGTGAACTCTATAACTTCACCCTCGCCAGTACCAGCATCATTCTCACCCAGGGCTTGAAAATAATAAGTTTTCCCCGGATCAAGTTCATCGATGGTGGCTTCAAAAGTACCTGTGTCTGCTAAGATTTGCTTGCCTGTCTCCTGGAAGCCACTTAATTCTTCATTCTCTGCCCACTTAAACCAGACATCTACCGAATCAACACCTCCGAAATCAGTTACCTCTCCTCTCAGATCAGCACTGGTATCAGTAATATTGACAGCTTCTCTGGTTTCTACTTTCGGCTTCTCCAGCTCATCCTCTTCATCATCTCCATCATCAAAAGCTACCGCTTTATCAGCTCTAGCCAGTCCATATCCCTGATGTTCTTCATCCAGGCCGAGGTCTTCAGCAGTTTCCTGTAAAATACCTCTAATTTTTTCATTATCTCCTAATCCAGCATTTTCAGCATCCCAGACCAGAGCAGCAACTCCGGCTACATGGGGGGCTGACATGGAAGTGCCGCTATATTCACCATATTCATTATCTGGAAGAGTACTTAATACTTCTACCCCCGGCGCTATCAATTCAACTTGAGGGCCGGTGCTGGAAAAACTTGCTCTATTATCATTTTCATTAGAGGCAGCTACCGCTATAACCTCTTCATAAGCTGCAGGATAGCCTACATTATCGCCTCTTCCTCCAGGATTTCCATCATTACCGGCAGAGGCTACCAGCAAATGGCCATCTTTATGAGCTGCTGCTACAGCACCACTCAGCGTCTCCGAATCCCCTCCACCTAAACTCATATTGAGGATAGGAATTCCATTTTCTACAGCCCAATCTATCCCGGCAACCACTGAACTCCAGGTACCGCCACCATCATCACCCAGCACTTTAACTGCATAAAGATCGATCGCGGGACCTACTCCTACTACACCAAATTCATTATCAAGTGCCGCTACAGTACCAGCCACATGGGTGCCGTGACCGTGACCATCAGTCCAATCATCAGAGTTATCATCAATTGTGTTGGTGCCAGCCACAGGTTCTGGTAAGCTTTCATGACCTTCATCTATCCCTGTATCCAGTATAGCAACTCCCACGCCCTGTCCGTCAGCTTCAATCCAGGTGTCAAAACT
>PWHA01000147.1 GCA_003554685.1 Halanaerobiaceae bacterium | reverse complement strand
CAAATCGTGTCACCGGTCTGGGTTCAGAAGTTGCTTTTGAGGTTCTGGAAGAGGTGGAAAGTCTGACAGCTGCGGGAAGAGATATAATTAGTCTGGCAATAGGGGAGCCTGATTTTACAACCCCTGAGCCAATTAAAGAAGCAGGCATATCGGCTATCAGAAATGATAAAACCGGATACAGCCCCTCGGCGGGGATCCCTGAACTGCGGGAGAAGGTTGCTGATTATCTCCGGCAGTCCAGGCAGGTTGACTATTCCCCTGCTGAAACTGTAGTAGCACCTGGAGCCAAGCCCTTAATTTTTTATGGACTGCTGGCTCTGGTTGAACCTGGTATGGAAGTAATCTATCCCAATCCCGGCTTTCCCATTTATGAATCAGCAATTGAACTACTGGGAGGTATACCGAAAGCACTGCCCCTGCGCCCGGAATATGACTTTACCTTTAACATATCTGAACTGGAAAAATTAATCAGTTCCCGGACCGGGGGAATAATAATCAACTCACCCCACAATCCTACTGGCAGTATAATTCCCCGGGACAAAATGGAGCAGCTTGCTGACCTCATCAGCGATAATGATCTCTGGGCAATCTCCGATGAAGTTTACTCTGAACTGGTCTATGAGGGCCGGGCACCCAGCCTGGCCGAATTTTCCAGGGTAAGAAACAACACCCTGCTGATAGACGGATTTTCCAAGTCCTATGCCATGACCGGCTGGAGAATTGGTTTTGCCGCCGGACCCCGGGAACTTATAGATGTGATCAGCAAACTCATCACCAATTCGGTTTCCTGTACCGCTACCTTTACCCAGCATGCGGGAGTCACTGCCCTAACGGAGGGCAGAGAGTCCATAAAAAATATGGTGACCGAGCTAAAGAGACGGCGGGAATTAATCTGGAAGGGCCTAAATAAAATTGAGGGCATCCACTGCCGTAAACCTAAGGGAGCTTTTTATGCCTTTGCCGATGTAACAGCAGCCTGCCGGAATCTGGGCTTCAGTAATGCCGCAGCTCTGCAGCAGCATCTTCTGCAGGAAGCCGGTGTGGCAGTACTGCATCGTGAATGTTTTGGCAGTAAGAACCCTTCGGAAAAGAAAGAATTCCTGCGCTTTTCCTATGCCAGTAAATATGAACTTATTCAGGAGGCGCTGGAAAGAATCAGCCGGGCGGTAGAAGTTCCGAATTACCGGATCAGCTGACAGGCATAACCACAGGCTGGATTTAAAACTTAATTTAAAACCAAAAACCCTTCAGCTCTGTTCGGAAATCTGACGGATCTGAAGGGTTTTTCCCTGTCAGATTATGTTTCAGGGAAATGACTTTCCAAACGATGGAAAACTCCCGACCAGGACAGACTTTTTACTGCAGTGCGATAATCTCCATTCTGAAGAAAATTAAGCTTCCCTCTTTGCTGCAGCTGTTTCTCCAGGGCTGCTGCCAGCTCAGCTTCATAGCCGGGCAGCTGAGCCGGTACTGGCTGATCAACATTTTTTAATTCCGGCAGTTCCACAAATTCTACCGCCGGGCTCTGCCGGACTATCTCCGGCAGCCAGTTTCTCACCCCTGGAAGGTCGCTGCTGACAACCCTTAAACCTGAAGCCAGCGCCTCCAGCAGCACCAGAGCAAATCCTTCATAAAAAGAAGGCAGGCAGAAGATATCGGCATGTCGCAGCAGCCTGCCAACCTCCTCCTGCTTCAGCTGTCCGGTAAATTTCACCGGGCAGGAAACCCTCTCTGCCAGCTCTTTGATCTGCCTTATATCCCGGCCCTGACCGGAGCCAATCAGGGTGACTTTAAAATCCCTTTCTGATATTTGATCAGAGGCCCGTAGCAGAGAACTGATGCCCTTGGACAGGCTGAGCTTGCCCACATAAATTATTTCCGGCTGTCTTTTCTCAAGTCTCTCACCCAGCTCTGTCTCTGTCGGGAAATAGAAGTTCTCTTCATTATACCCCAGCCCGGTGACAGTGATTTTCTCGCCGGGGTACTCAAAAAGTCTCCTGATCTCCTCTTTTTGAAAATCATTCAGGGCAAAAATCCTTTCCAGCCGGGAAATACCCTGTTTCACCCTTGAGGCAAAGCGGGAATTCTGCTGCAACTGTCTCAGCCCGGTACCATGACAGATTCCCAGCACCGGAAGCCCGGTAAATTCTTCGGCAGTAAGGGCGGTTAAAAGCCAGAGGTGATGGGCAATAACTACCGGCCGAACCAGACTCTGCCGGGCTTTCTGTATTTTAGCTCGAAAAGCAATTTCCCAGCACTGCTGTTCTTCCCTGCTCATATCACAGTAACGGCTGCTTTCATAGGGCATGACATCACTCATGCCATAAATGCTGCAGGACAGTTCTTCACTTTCAAAGAGAACCGGGTAAAAATCCTCTCGCTCCAGATAACCCAGATCCTGAAATTTATTGTTTTTGTTGGCTGCAGCCACCACAGCCTGATCATAGGAATTCCTGCCGGCTGCCCGGTACAGCGACTGAAGGTACATACCGCTGCCGGTACAGCCGGGCCGCTGAGCCAGCACCTGCAGTAGTTCTCTGCTCATGATTTATAATCCTCCTTATTCCAGTTCCACTCTAATTATCAGCCGGCTCAACATGAACCAGCACCTCCTGAGCCTCGGGATAATCCTTCAGCAGTTTTGCTTTAACCACCGAGGCAATTTCATGCCCCTCAGCCACAGTTATGGCGGGGTTAACGGTGATTTTGATATCCACATAAAGATCCGCTCCATGGTAGCGGGCTTTGATCTCCAGTACATCCTTCACACCTGAAATATCCAGGGATTCATTTTCCAGCTTCTCCATTTTGTTCCGGCGAGGTGCTCTTCCCAGCAGATTAATAAATCCACTGCCCATGATCTCTATCCCAACTTTTATAATCAGTCCGGCAACCAGCAGGCCTGCCAGAGGATCCAGGAAAACAAATCCCAGGCGAGCTCCAACAATACCGGCCAGGGCGGCTACCGAAGAAAGTGCATCACTGCGGTGATGCCAGGCATCAGCTATCAGAGCCTGATTATCGGTGGAACTGCCTACTTTGTAGGAATAACGGTACAGCAGCTCCTTAACCACCAGAGAAATAAAAGCACCGGCTGCTGCCAGCCAGCCCGGCAGAGATATCTCCCCCGCCAGCAGATTGGTAATCATGTTATAACCCAGCCCCAGGGCGGTCAGCAGTAATATCACACCCAGAAAGGTAGCTGCCAGGGGCTCGGCCTGTCCGTGACCGTAATGATGATTATGATCGGGGGGTTTGCTGGCAAAACTTACCGCTATTAAAACTCCCAGAGAAGTTACCATATCAGAAAAAGAATGAAACCCATCGGCTACCAGAGCCGCACTGGTGGCGACCGTTCCCAAAAAGATTTTCAGCACTGCCAGCAGAAAATTGGCTGCCAGACTGAGATACAGTACTTTTTTGCCCCGGGCCGAGCGGGAATAGGCTTCCATGTAAGATCATCTCCAGTATCATGTCCGGTATCATGAGCAGGCCAGCAGGAATTAAAAAATTTATTTTTCCATCAAGCTGTGGGCAATGTCAGCCATCTGGTCGGTAAGATGCTCAATATCTTCAATCGCTTCCAGGTAAATTATTCCGGCTGTGGGTTCGCAGATGCCTTTCTTGAGGCGGGTCATATGGTCATTCCGGAATTCCAGCTGACGGCTATCCATATCCCGCTCGCCGTTAATCAGGTCCGGGACCAGTTCATAATTTTCTTCCTCCACCAGCCTGATTGATTTATCGACCAGTTCCAGAACCTCCCGGGCCACCTCTTCCAGGCTCTCTCGGGCCTGTGCAGAAAAGCGGACATCATTTTCTTTTATGTAATGGGCCAGATCTGCCATATCATCTGCATCATCTGCCATACTCTCCACCAGATCAGCCACCGCGATGAAGTAATCCCTGTCCCTGATATCCTCATCTGACAGCGTACTGCTTTCCAGCGAGGTCAGAAAGTGGAGCAGATCTTCCTGAATTTCATTGATTATTTCCTCCCTCTTTATTACCTCA
The DNA here is from genome assembly GCA_003554685.1 of Halanaerobiaceae bacterium. Lineage (GTDB taxonomy): Bacteria > Bacillota > Halanaerobiia > Halanaerobiales > Halarsenatibacteraceae > T1SED10-84. The sequence continues at coordinate 12,724 of PWHA01000147.1, read as the reverse complement.
TCGGCCAGCTCCGGGTCAGCCTGCAGCAGACTCCGGAAGGCATCCTCAATCATGTCTCTCGTTATCTCCTGCATCCTGAGCACCTCTTCCTTAACCTGCTCCAGAGCTACGCTCGGGGTGCTTTTCATTCTTTCGTCAATGTAACTCAAACCCCGTTTGATTGTCATGTCCTCCCCGGGGATAAACCTGGTCACAGTTTTTTCGAGGAAGCCGATGAAGGGCAGCCAGATTAGGGTGTTGACAATATTGAAGGCCGTGTGGGTGTTGGCCAGCATCCTCTCCATAGTCCGGGGAGTATTAAAAATCCGGAAAAGCCCCACCATCAGATTTTCCAGCCGGGGCATAAATCCCGGCACCAGATAGATCAGCAGCAGAACCAGGGTTGAGCCAAAAACATTAAACATAAAGTGGGCGGCAGCTGCCCTTTTACTGGTCAGATTAGCGCCCAGGCTGGAAAGTGCAGCAGTAAAGGTGGTCCCGATATTTTCACCTAAAATAATGGGGATGGCAGCCTGGTAATCGATCACACCCGCCGAGGCCAGCCCCAGCAGGATTCCGAAGGAAGCCGTACTGCTCTGAACCGCAAAGGTGACGATAACTCCGGCCAGGAGCCCCAGGATGGGATAGCTGCTGAGTGAGGCCATCAACTCCATAAAAACCGGGGAATCCCTGAGCGGCATCATGGTTTCGCTCATGATGTTCAAACCCAGAAAAAGAATACCAAAACCCAGGATTGTCTGGCCGATATAGGTGTGTTTTCTGTTTCTGGTAAATAAATAGAGAGCCACCCCCAGAAAGATGGCATGGAAGGCATAATCGCCCAGGTCGAAGGAAATCAGCTGGGCGGTAACAGTTGTACCAATATTGGCGCCCATGATGACCCCGATCGATTGAGCCAGGGTCATCAGGCCGGCATTGACAAATCCCACCACCATTACGGTGGTGGCACTGCTGCTCTGAATTATTGCCGTGACTCCAGTTCCCACCAGAATACCCATTGTGGGTCTGGTGGTTAAAGAGGCCAGCAGATGCCTGAGACGCTTTCCGGCAGTTTTCTGCAGCCCCTCGCTCATCTGTTTCATCCCGTAAACAAAAAGAGCCAGTCCTCCCAGAAGACCGACTGCAATTTCAATGGCCAAAATTATCGGCTCCTTTTAAAAAACTATAATTTGCAAACTCCAGACCAACCTGCAGGACAACAAAAAATAATTCCGCTAAAAGCTAAGAAAGCTAACGGGTAAATTTGTCGGCCACTGAAGAGGCAGCATAGGCTTCTGGCTTGATCAAAGCATCATAACCGCTTCCGACCACCATTCCGACCACCTCTTTAATTATGGTGCTGGTCGGCCCCTTTTCTCCTACATCGACATGAATTTCAATCTCCAGTTCCTCATTAAGTTCCTCCTCTTCAGCCAGCATACCCGTCAGTTTGCTGGCGACCTCCAGGCTGCGCGACACCTCATAAAAGATCCTCTGTTTGAAACCGGCCCGGTCCGGGGCGGTATCCCGGTGATAAAAAAAGCGCCCCCCCCTGCCTATTCGATAAATCACAATAGCTGTCACGAAGGAGGCCTCCTCGCTTCCCGGCTGGGAGTCGGTTCCGATAATCAGCTTATAGGCATTATCAGGATACTCCCTGACAAACTTCATGATTGTCTGGTAAGTTTGGTTGAAGGACAGTCTGCCATCAGTGGGGCTGATAAATTTCATATTAATCACCGACCTCTGCTAAAAGGACATTGAAAACATTGCTCAGTTCAACTATCTCCCGCCAGGACAGCTTCTCTCCCCGAATTCGGGGATCAATTCCGGATCTCTCCAGGGCCCGGTCCACAAGCTTCCGGGAAAGGTCAATCTCTGCTGCCCTGCTCAGAGAATTCCGGATGGTCTTTCGTCGCTGCTGGAAAAGAGCCCGGACAATTTGAAAGAAAAGTTCTTCATTATCCGCCCTGTTTTCCCTGTTTTCCCCGGGGTTCAGCCGCAGGATAATCGATTCTACCTCAGGCCGGGGCCAGAACACCGTGGGCGGAACCTGGTAGATCAGCTCAGGCTCGGCATAGTACTGAACGGCTATACTGAGAGTCCCGTAGTCCTTGCTGCCCGGATCGGCAGCAATCCTCTCCCCTACTTCCTTCTGGACCATGAAGACCAGACTTTCAGGTGCAGGTGAAAGCTCCAGGAAGAGCCTGATAATCGGACTGGTAATGTAATAGGGCAGATTGGCCACCACCCGGTAGCCTTCCTCTCCAAAGGACCTGGAGGTTATCTCCTTAGACCAGTCAATTTCCAGGGCATCACGGCAGATAACCTCAACATTACCTTCTTCCTGAAATAAATCCTGCAGCACCTGGCAGAGCCGGGAATCCTTTTCTACGGCTATGATCCGGCCCTGCGGCAGAGCATCGGCCAGAGCACCGGTTAAAGCCCCCAGACCCGGCCCGATTTCTACCACATTATCTCCGGATTCCAGGCAGGCAGCACCGACTACCTTCTCCAGAATATTGCTGTCAACCAGAAAGTTCTGTCCCAGGGCCCGGTTAACATTTATATCATACTGCTTAAGAATATCTTTCACACCGCTGGGTGTGGTGACGTCGGGCATCCTTTACCTCCTCATTTCAACCTGACCAGGCCATGCTTGAGAGCGGCGATTACGGCCTGGGTCCTATCATTAACATTGAGCTTCCGAAGTATATTGCTGACATGATTTTTGACGGTTTTTTCGCTGATGAAGAGCTCCTCGGAAATCTGCCGGTTGCTCATACCTCTGGCCAGCAGGCCCAGAACTTCGAACTCCCTTTTGCTTAGAAGTTCCCGGTAATCGACACTTTCATCCTCACCATCCCTGCTCTCGGGAATCACCGAACTGGGGAATACGGTATCTCCTTCCAGTACTGAATCAAGAGCATCCTTAAGTTCCTCTGAGGTTATATCTTTCTGGATAAAACCCTCAGCCCCGGCACTGGTTACTTTATAAACATATTCTTCATCATCGTGAATGGTCAGAATGATCACTAGAATTTCGGGGCTTATTTCTTTAATTTTGCGGATGGCATCAATCCCGTTCATCCTGGGCATATTAAGATCCATCAGCACCAGATCCGGAAAATATTCTCTAACCCGGACCACGGCTTCCAGCCCATCAGCCGCTTCTCCCACAACTTTATAATCGTCAAATAAGCCAATCAGTTTAACTATTCCTTCCCTGACAAGTTCATGATCGTCTGCCACTAACACCCTGGTCTTTTTCACAATAATCTCACCCTCTATGCTTGACCGGTAACCTGATATCTATTCTGGTTCCCTGGCCAGGATTGGATTTTATCTGGAAATCACCCTGCAGCAGGCTGCATCTCTCCTTCATGCTGGCCAGTCCGTAAGAATCTTCCTGTCTCTTATCCGAGTCGAAACCCTGACCGTCATCGGCAATCAATATTTTAATATTCTGGCTGTCAAACTCCAGCACTACCCTGCCGCTGCTGGCCCGGGCATGTTTCTTAATGTTATTCAGACCCTCCTGGATCAGCCTGAAAATAGTAACCTCATAGCTTGATGGTAATTTCTCCGCCTCCCCCAGCACTTCAAAATCCAGGTGAACTCCTGTTTCCTCCACAAACCTATCGATATATTTCCTCAGAGTGGGCACCAGGCCCAGCTCCTCCAGGGACATCGGGCGAAGGGCATAGATGATTTTTCGGACGTCGGTGACGGAACTTTTAACTATGTTCTTCAACTCCTCCAGTTCATTGGAGGCTTCCTCTTTATTTTTATCAATCATTTTCTGGGCTATTTCCACCCGCAGTACAAGGTTGGCCAGCGATTGAGCCGGCCCATCATGAATTTCCCGGGCCACCCTTCTCCTCTCCTTCTCCTGAGCTTCAATTATTTTATAAATGAAGTCTTCCCTGCTGCTGAAATCATCGATCTTCCATGAGATATCAATCATTCTACCCTGGAGAAAATCGTTGACAACCCCAATCCGGCTGACCAGACTCTCGGAGCGCTGGCGGACTTTTTCCATAACCTTGATCTTCTTTACCAGCCGGTTTATTCGCTGCTGGGTTTCCTCCTTATTTTCCCGGAGGACTGCAAGTTCCTCCCCGCAGATATTTTCTTCTAACTCGCTGCCGGCCTCCTCCCTTTTTCGGATCTTTCCGGAAAGCTCGGAAATTTTCTTCCGGGCCAGAGACAGTTTACTCTCAATCCTGTCAATCTCCCGGTGTGAAGATTCAATGATCTCAAAGATCTGGTCTTTACTCTCCCCAATACAGGAAACAGTTCTGGTGAGAATTTCCTCAAGCTTGCTGCTGAGTTCCTGGCTGCTTGGCATCCTGGCTACCTCCTCGCTTCGGCATAGCTTCTGGCTTCTTCTTCTCCTCTCATAACCCGAAGTCCACCTGCTGCCAGGTGTTCCATTTCGGCAGCCCCCGGGAAGACATGCACAGGGGCCAGGAAATTAATCTTTTTCTCCAGCCGTCCCACCAGGTAATCCGAATTAGCCAGGCCTCCGGTGATAAAGATAGCAGCAATTTTTCCGGAAAGAACTGCAGCCATGGCCCCAACCTCCTTGGCTATCTGATAAATCATACCCCGGTAGACAAGCTCGGCCTTGCTGTCGCCGGCGGCTATCCGCTCCTCAACCTCCCGACCGTCAGCCGTGCCCAGGTAGGCTACCAGTCCGCCTCTGCCCACTATTTTCTCCTCCATTTCTCCTGCTCCCTGCTTCTCCTGATAAATATACTCTACCAGGTCCAGGCTGGGAAGTGTGCCGGTTCTTTCCGGAGAATAGGGACCTCCCTGGTTGGCATTATTAACATCCACAATCCGGCCGCTCTTCAGGGCGGCAATGGAAATACCTCCCCCCAGGTGCACTCCAATCAGGTTGATTTCCCGAAAATCCTGTTCCAGTCTCTCGGCTGTCTTCCTGGCTGTGGCCTTAAGGTTGAGAGCATGGGACTGGCATTTACGGGGCAGTTCCGGCAGCCCGGAAAGCCGGGCCTCCGGTTTAAACTCATCTACAGCCACCGGGTCAACGGTAAAAGCCGGCACCCCAGCATATTCGGCCAGATCTCTGGCAATTATGGCAGCCAGATTGGAGGCATGTTCCCCGTTCTTGCCCTGTCTAAGGTCCTGAACCATTTCCTCATCAATCAGGTAGGTTCCACCCGGTATGGGGTCCAGCAGACCGCCCCGGGCCATAATAAAATCAAATTCTCCGGGGGAAAAGCCTCCCTCTTTAAGGGCTGCTAAAATCAAATTTCGGCGCCAGTCCAGCTGATCGATCAGCTCCTCAAAAGAATCTATCTCCTCCCGGTTGTGGCTGATCTTCCTGTTCCAGATTTCACTTTCACCGGAAAAGACAGCTATTTTGGTGGAAGTTGAACCGGGATTGATGGCCAGTGATTTCAAGTTTATCTCCTCCCGATATGGTTATTCCTCCCGCAAAAAACCTGACAGCCTGGCAAAGGCCGTCTCCTCATCGGGACCTTCAGCCCTGATAACTATCCGGTCGCCCTGCCGGGCGTCCAGGTTAAGCACACTGATAATACTCTTGGCATTGGCCAGCTGCCCATCCTTTAAAACCTCAATCTCCGAAGTGAATCTGCTGGCAGCCTCCACAAAACTTTCCGCAGATTTAGCCCGCAGTCCGTATTTGCTGGTAATTTCTATTTCGCCTTCTATCATTGGTTCTAACCTCCTGCGTCTCTCTGCCCAGAGCTCAGGCTCTGGTTAATCCCCGATAAGTTTCCGAAATTCTGCCAGTTATCTCTCCGACCAGACCCCGGCCCACCTCATTTTCGTCAATCCGGACAACCGGCATAATTTCTGTGGTGGTGCCGGTTAAAAATACTTCTTCAGCCCTAAAAAGCCGGTCCAGACTGATGCTCTGCTCTCGGATCTCAAGACCCAGCTCCGGTGCTATATCCTGAATTACCGTCTGTCTGGTTATGCCGTTTAAAATATAGTTTGTAGCCGGCGGTGTGATTAAACTGCCTTCTTCAACCAGAAAAAGATTGGATGAAGAGCCTTCAGTGACAAAACCATCCCGGTGCATGACCGCTTCATAGGCTCTGGCCCTTTCTGCTGCCTTTTTGGCCATAACATTGGGCAGCAGGGCAATTGACTTAATATAACATCTCGACCAGCGCTCATCGGGTCTGGTAATAATTTTAACCCCGCTTTGATAATACTCTTCCGGCCTGGATTTCAGAGAACCGGCCTTCATGATCAATATTGAATCAAGTCCATCAGGATAGGCATGGGTGCGGGGACAGACTCCCCGGGTCAGCTGAATATAGATGCTGGCATCCTCTGCTCCCAGACCGATAGAAGTCAGATATCCCTCTACCTCCTCCTGTAATTCTGCAATCCCGGGACAGGATATCTCCAGTTCAGCAGCCGAAAATACCAGTCTTTCCAGGTGCTCCCTTAATTTAAAAGGCTTCCCCTGATAAACTGCAATTACTTCATACACTCCATCGGCAAACTGAAAACCCCGATCTTCAATGTCAACCAGAGCTTCCTGCCTGGGAACAATCTTACCATTAACATAAATTTTCTGGTTCATGATCTGTCAGGCCTCCTAAATTTTTTTTGCTGCCATCAGTATCAAAAGTTTAATAGTGCCAGCTCAGGCAGGATTCTGCAGGCTGAGTCAGCTCAAATAATTTATTATTCTAAAAATCAGGTTTAAGAGCAAACTCAATAAAATCATGGTGGTCAGCGGAAAATAAAAACTAAAATTTTCTCTTTCAACTCTTATATCACCGGGAAGATTGCCCAGCCAGCCTGGAAAACCACCCAGGCTGATGATTATTCCCAGTATCAAAAAAATCAGTCCCAGAATAATCAAAACACGACCCAGATCACCGGCTCCAAACATCCTGCTTTAATCCCCCAATCTGCTATAGTCTTCCAGCGCAAATAGCTGCTGCCCGTTAGCCGTGGTTAGCTCTGCCACTTGTTCGACCGAGAGATTCAGACAATCAGCAGCGGTTTCAGCTACATACTTAACATAAGCCGGTTCATTTCGCTTACCCCTTTTCGGTTCCGGAGCCATATAGGGGCAGTCTGTTTCCAGCAGAATTTTTTCCGGAGGCGTCTGGCTGACTATTTCCCGCAGCCAACCCAGCTTCCTGAAGGTAACCAGTCCGGTAAACCCCAGGTGAAAACCAAACTCCACCAGTCTCTCTGCCATTCCGGCGCTGCTGGAATAACAGTGCACCACACCTGCCAGACCGGCACCCTCCTCTTGCAGAATTTTTAGGGTATCCTCCTCGGCCTCCCGGGAATGGATAATAACCGGCAGCTCCAGCATGGCCGCCAGCCTCAGCTGGGAGCGAAATGCCTGCTTCTGCTGCTCCCGGGGAGAGTTATCATAATAAAAATCCAGCCCGGTTTCTCCCAGAGCTTTTACTGCCTCCCGGCCGGCAAGTTTTTTCAGCTCTCTGGCTGTGTCCGGGGTAAAATCACTGGCATCATGGGGATGGAGGCCTATTGCTGCTGCCAGTCCGGGAATGCTTTCTGCCAGCTCAACAGCCCTGCTGCTGGAATTTATGTCAGCTCCCACTGTCAGAATATTAACAACCCCGGCCTCCCGGGCTCTTTTCATAACCTCATCTCTATCCTTATCAAACTTGGGAAAATCCAGGTGAGCATGGGTGTCGAATAATTTCATTCTGTAACTCCTCACTTCAATAATCAGTAAACTGCCTGAGCCAGACTAGGCTCAGAATTACATTTAATTTTATTATATCCTTCCCCGGCTATATATGCAAGACCGGCCTGAGCTCCGGTATTTTTATTATAATTCAATAAAAATCTGCAGGCTCCTTTATAAATCAGGTGGTAAATTATCATTCCTTTAAAGTTTTCCCGGCAGATAATGGAGCCCTGTTTTATCTTAAAATCATTTATGGTATAATTAAATCTGTTATCGATTAGAAGTTAATCATTTCTGTTGGATTCTGCCGCCGGGATAGATTCATTCCGATGTCATCAGAGCAGGAGGTTTAATCATGTCTGTCTACTTTGATCACAGCTCAACCACACCCTGCCTTCCCTCAGCAGTAAAGGCCGTGGAAGAGTCTCTAAGACGGAACTTTGGCAATCCCTCTTCTGTTCATGAGCTGGGATTGAAGGCCGAGAAAATTTTAAAAGAAAGCAGAAAGACAGCGGCTTCGACCCTGAAGGTTGATCCGGACCAGATTTTCTTTACTTCCGGAGGCACTGAGGCCAATAATCTGGCCCTGAGGGGTCTGGTGAAAAACCGCCGTCAGCGTCCTCTCCATATTATTTCCAGTTTTGTCGAACATGACTCCGTTTACCGCACCCTGCAGGATCTTAGCGGACAGGAGATTGAAGTTACCTTTATCAAACCGAACAGCCGGGGAATTATCGATTTTGAGAAGGTTGAGCAGGCCATTAAGGCCAGCACCATCCTGATCAGCATAATGCAGGTTAACAATGAAACAGGTGCCCTGCAACCGGTCAGGAAAATCGGAAATTTAATTAAACAGCTCTCCAGCAATATACTTTTTCATGTTGACGCAGTCCAGGGGCTGGGTCATGTTCCAACCGCTCTTAAAGAGTGGCAGGTAGACCTGGCCAGCTTTAGTGGCCACAAAATTGGAGCGCCCAAGGGAACCGGTTTTTTATATCTTAAAAATAAAAATTTGCTGAAGCCAATAATAACCGGAGGGGACCAGGAAAACCGGCTTCGCAGCGGCACAGAAAATGTCCCGGGAATCGCGGGTCTGGGAGCTGCCCTGAAGGAAATTCCTGAATTAAAGCAGAAAGAGCAGCCTGAAAGGCTAATCAGGTTAAAAAAGCATTTTATGCAGCAGCTTGACCAGAAAATACCGGAAGCCCTGATCAATACTCCGGAAGAATCTGCTCCCCATATTGTTAATTTTTCCCTGGAAAAATTGCCTGGAGAGGTTCTGGTTAATGCCATGAGCAGCAGGGGTTTTTATATTTCCAGCGGCTCAGCCTGCCATGCCAGGAGAAATACGGAAAGCCGGGTTTTAAAGAGGATGGGATTGACCGGCGGCAGGCTCGAGGGTGCCCTCAGGATCAGTTTTGGCAGACAGAATCAGCCCGGGGAAATAGACAGATTTCTTGCTGCCCTGCGGGAAGAATATGATCTGCTGCAATAGTATTTGCTGTGCCAGTTTATAGTAATTGCTGGACCAGTTTTTAGGAGGCAATAATATGTATGATGTCATTATCATCAGATACGGGGAAATGGGTCTCAAGGGGATGAACTTTAAGAAGTTTTCCCTGGCTCTCCAGCAGGATATCAAACGCCGCCTGGCCAGCCTGCTGGATTATCGGCTGGAAACCACCTATGGCAGAATATTTTTAAGGTTAAATTCCAGCCTGGAAGAAATCCCCCGGGAAGCAGTAAAATCTCTGAAACTGCTTCCTGGCATTGTTAATTTCAGCCCTGCCATTAGCCTTGAACCTTCAGCAGAACCTGATAAAATTGCCGCCAGTGCCTCCAGGCTGGTAGCCAGGGAGCTGGGGCAGAATTCCGGAACCTTTAAGGTTGAAACAAATCGGGCCAACAAGGATTATCCCCTTATCAGCCCTGAAGTTAGCAAAAAGGTGGGAGGACTGATCCTGAAAAGGGTCAATAACTCCCTGACCTCTCCAGACCAGAAACTTACTGTTGATGTCCATGAACCCGAGATTCTGCTGGAACTTGACATCAGAAAGGACGGCATCTATGTCTTTTCCAGAAGGTATCAGGGTTCGGGGGGGCTGCCCCTGGGCTCAGCAGAATCAGCTCTGCTGCTGCTATCAGCCGGAATTGACAGCCCGGTGGCAGGCTGGCAGATGATGCGGCGGGGCGCCCGGCTTAATATTCTCCATTTTCATACTCCTCCCTATACCGGGGAGAAGGCCCTGGAAAAGGTGCGTGATATCTCCCGGAAACTGGCCCGCTATAATGGGGAAACCAGGCTTTATTTAAGCCGAATAACCAGAATCCAGCGAGAAATTCAAAGATGCTGCCAGCCGGATTACAGCGTCACCATTCTGCGGAGAATGATGCTGCGAATTGCCTCCCTGCTGGGAGAGAGGCTTGATTCTCAGGCGATTATAACCGGTGACAGTCTGGGCCAGGTGGCCAGTCAGACAATAACCAACCTTAGAACCATCAGCGCTGCTGCTGACCTGCCTGTGCTGCGTCCCCTGTTAACTCTGGACAAACAGGATATTATCAGACAAGCCAGAGATATCCAGACCTATAATATTTCAATCCGGCCTCATCAGGACTGCTGTACAATCTTCGTACCGGAAAATCCCATTACCAGGCCCTACCCGGGACCCACTGCTGAAATAGAAAAGCCTCTTCCTGTGGAAGAGCTGGTTGCAGAAGCCCTGGAAAAGATAGAAGAGGAGACCATTGAAACTGATTTATAGCAGCTGAACCTATTTTGAGAAACAGAACCGGTCTCTATTTTTTCCAGTGGCAGAATGGCAAATTCCATATCAGAACCTCCTGTTATTCTCCTCGTTTTGTTGATTATCGCAGGTGATTTAGCAATACCATATACAGGTATGATATCAGAAATAATAAAAACCATCAAAAATTGGGGTGAAAGAATGGAAATTCCGGAAAAGCTCAGTTCTGAACTGAAAAATGTTTCCGGGTTGAAAATAAGAAGAAACGAGCCCTTGGCTTCCCATACAACCATGGAGGTGGGCGGGCCCGCCGATCTTTTCCTCCAGCCCATGAAAAGCCAGGCAATGACTGCCGTGATAGATAAATTAAACAGCTATCAATTTCCCTATTTTTTGCTGGGCGGGGGAAGTAATGTAATTGCCGCAGACCGGGGAATCCGGGGAGCGGTAATATCAACCCGAAAATTACAGCAGATAAAAATACAGGGTGAGCTGGCAACCGTCGAAGCCGGAGTTCTCCTGTCAGATTTCTGCCAAGAGCTGGCTGAGGCCGGCCTGAGCGGTCTGGAGTTTGCTTCCGGAATCCCGGGGACTCTGGGAGGGGCCATCTATATGAATGCCGGCGCCTATGGAGGTGAAATTAAGGACTGCCTGCAATCTGCTGAGGTGCTGACAGCTGAAGGCTGGAGTCAGACTCTCACCGCTGAGGAACTGGAACTGGAATACCGCAGCAGTCTGCTGCAGCAGCAAAACTTAATTGCCCTGTCTGCCAGCTTTAAACTTCGCAAACGACCATCCTCAGAAATAAAAGCAGAAATTCAAGGGCTGAAAGCAAGGCGCTGGGCCAGTCAGCCTATGGATCAACCCAGTGCCGGCAGCACCTTTAAAAGACCGCCCGGTCATTATGCCGGCAGCCTGATCGAAGAGTCCGGTCTTAAAGGTTACCGGATTGGCGGAGCCATGGTCTCCTCCAAACATGCCGGTTTTATAGTCAATACCGGCGGAGCAACAGCCCGGGATATTATTGAACTTATGCTGGAAATTAAGGAAAAAGTTTATCAGAAATTCGGAGTCAGGCTGAAACCGGAACCCCGGCTGATTGGCGAATTTGATAAGCTGCCCTATTAAAGAGCCAATCATAAAACTGATTATTTTAAGATAAATTGTCTCCTTCCTGACTGTAATTCTGCCCCCCGTAATTCTACTCCTTTTATGTTAACCCTGCTGGATTAATTTCACCTTGTCAGTCCGGGAGAGCTGCTTGATCCGGTATTCTTCCTGCAAAGCCTGGCTGCGGTCGCCGCAGTCCTGATAATAAACCAGTTCAACCGGGGCTCTGCCCCTGGTATAGAGGGCACCCTGGCCGGAATTATGCTCCTTTATTCTCCGTTTAAGATTGGTGGTATAACCGGTATAAAGTGTTCCATCCTGACATTTTACCAGATAAACATAGTCGCCCTTTTCTTCGGGAATTTTCATTGCTGGAAAGCTGGCCATAACATTAAATTTCCTACAGGCCGGCTCTTATTTTCATCAGATCCAGGAGATGCTGTTTTTCTTCCTTAATCAGCTGATTCAGCACCTTTTTCGTGTTCTCTTTATTATAGGGCAGCATCTCGGAGTAAAACAGGATGGAATCCTTCTCTGCCCTGATGGCCATTTCAATTACCCCCCGGGAACCGGTAAATTTTTCTTCCGTCTCTGCTTCAGCAGGAAAAACAGAAAACTCAACCAGAGAATTAAGATAGGCACTGACCTCCGCATCATAGACATATTCAGCCTCTTCTCCGGTTTCATCCCTGACCACCTGCTCCAGCTTCTCAAACCTTTCATAGTGATCCTGCTCATCACCGGCCAGTTTTAAAAACAATTCCTTTATTTCCTGGTTATCAGTCCTCCCGGCCTGAAATTGATAAAATTCCAAACCTCTTTTCTCTATATCTTTAGCCATTTCCAGAACTTCAATAGAGTTAAATCTTTCCTGCAACATTTTAATAATCATCCTTTCCTGTTAGTTTTGCCTGGTATTATCTAACATGACCTGGTATCACTTGATATTAATCTTTACTAATAACTTAAATATTCCAGCCCGATATCCTTCTGGAAGAGCGAACTCTTTTATCCAGTTTGGCGAGCAGTTTCTTTTAACCAGCTAGGTGTAACCACAATATATAGGCATTTAAATTTTAAATACCCCCTATATATTGTATTTTTATCTCCAGCCCTGTTTATTTTTTCAGTATTATTTGATATAATAATTCCACAACAGACTGAAAATATTGCAGGTTAATCCATAAGCTGCAAAGCCTGAAGT